>NZ_JAGGOL010000208.1 GCF_018614525.1 Streptomyces sp. ISL-11 | reverse complement strand
GCTCCGGGGTGGGCCGGGCGCGGGCGGCGAGGCCGGCGCTCATGGCCACGACCCGCTCGACGCGCTCGCGCCGCAGCCGCTCGTACGCCGCGAAGGCCCGCCCGGCGTCGGGCAGGTCCCGCAGGCAGCGGGCCAGGACGACGCCGTCCTCGATGGCGATGGACGCGCCCTGGGCGGCGTGGGGCGCGGTGGCGTGGATCGCGTCGCCGACGAGGACGGTGTTGCTGTTGTGCCAGACGGGGGTGGTGGGCATGTCGTAGGTGTCCATGCCGACGACGGCGGTGCCGGTGGAGGCGACAACGGCGGCGGCCGGGCCGCCGTCGCCGGCAAGGGCCTCGACGGCGAGCCCGCGCCATCGGCCGGGGTCGATGGCCCGCCCGGGCCGGGATGGTTCGGGGCGATGGATGGTGGCGAACCAGTGGGTCGTGCCGTCCGGTGCGGTGGTGCAGCCGAAGAACGCCCGCCGGCCGAAGATCATCCGGTAGGTGCGGGGCGGCACGCGGTGGCCGGGCGCGCGGGTGCTGCCGCAGACGCTGGCGTAACCGGTGTGGCGGGGCGGCGGCGCGTGGGGGTCGAGGAGGGCGCGGGTGACGGAGCGGATGCCGTCGGCGCCGATGAGCAGGTCGCCCTCGGCGCGGCTGCCGTCCGCGAAGGACGCCACGACCGTGCCGCGCGGGCCGGTCGTGGCGCCGACGAGACGCTTGCCGTACGCGACGGGTATGCCGCGCCGGGCGGCCTCGTCGTGCAGGGCGCGGTAGAGGTCGGAGCGCTGGAGGGTGCGGGGGCGCAGCGCCGGGTCGCGGGAGCCGGCGATGGGGTGCGTGCCGAGCGGCTCGCCCGCGTCGTCGAGCAGTTCGACGGTGTCGGCGGGGAAGGACCGCTCCCGTACGGGCCGCTCGGCGTCGACGGCGCGCAGCGCGGAGAGGCCGTTGGCGAAGAGGACGAGGAACGCGCCGACGTGGTCGGCGCCGCGCGGGTACGCCTCGTGGACAGTCGCGTCGATGCCGGCGCGGCGCAGGGCCATGGCGGTCACGGGGCCGGCGATGCCGCCGCCGACGATCAGGGCGCGGGTCATGTCCCTCCGTCCTGACGGGGCTCCGTCGGGGCCGGGTCCGAGCGTATCGGGGAGGACGCCCCACCCGTCCAGGGTGCGTGCGGCTGCTTCCTGCCGTTCCGGTGGCCGAGGACGTGCGGGCTTGATTGCGGCTGAGCTCAGCCGCAATCAAGCCCGTCCGGCGATTGAGGACGCGCCCGCAGGGCGCCCGCCGCCGCAGGCGGCCGAAGACCGGCCGGACACGGCCAAGAGCGCCGCCGCCAGATACCGCGCCGTCACGCTCTCCGCGGCACCCGCCACCGCCCGTGGCGGCCCCGCGGCCACGACCCGGCCGCCCGCCGCCCCGCCGCCGGGCCCCAGGTCGATGACGTGGTCGGCGCCGGCCGCGACGGCCATGTCGTGCTCGACGACCACGACCGTGTTGCCGGCGTCGACCAGTCCGTGCAGCTGGCGCAGGAGGAGTTCGGTGTCGGCCGGGTGCAGCCCGGTCGTGGGCTCGTCCAGGACGTACAGCGTGTGGCCGCGGTGGGTGCGCTGGAGTTCGGTGGCGAGTTTGATGCGCTGGGCCTCGCCGCCGGAGAGTTCGGTGGCGGGCTGGCCCAGGCGCAGGTAGCCGAGGCCGACGTCCTGGAGCGTGCGCAGGCCGCGCAGCGCGGCGGGCACGTCGGCGAGGAACCCGGCCGCGGCGTCGACGGTCATGTCGAGGACGTCGGCGATGCTCGCGCCCCGGTAGGTGATCTCCAGTGTCGCGGGGTTGTAGCGCGCGCCCCGGCAGGCTTCGCAGGGGGCGTACGTACCGGGCAGGAAGAGGAGTTCGACGGCGACGAAGCCCTCGCCCTGGCAGACCTCGCAGCGTCCGGAGGTGACGTTGAAGGAGAACCGGCCGGCGCCGTAGCCGCGGGCGCGGGCCTCGTCGGTCGCCGCGAAGACCTTGCGCACCGCGTCGAACAGGCCCGTGTAGGTGGCCAGGTTGGAGCGCGGGGTGCGGCCGATGGGCTTCTGGTCGACGCGTACGAGCCGGTCGAGTGCCGCGAGCCCCTCGGCCTTCACCGCCGGCTCCCGGCCGTCCAGGTGCGCGGCGGCGGTCTCCGCCAGCGCCTCGCCGACCAACGTCGACTTGCCCGAGCCGGACACGCCGGTGACGGTGGTGAAGACCCCGAGCGGGAAGTCCACGTCGAGGTCGCGGAGGTTGTGCCGGGTGACGCCGCGCAGCCGCAGCACCCCGGAGGGCTCCCGTGGCGTACGGGCCGGGGGCGCGGCCCCGTCGGGGAAGACGAAGCGGCGCGTGGCGGACTCCTCGGCCCGCGCGAGACCGGCCACCGGCCCGCTGTAGAGCACGCGCCCGCCGTGCTCCCCCGCCCTGGGCCCGACGTCCACGATCCAGTCGGCGCGGCGCACGACGTCCATGTGGTGCTCCACGACGAACAGCGAGTTGCCGGCCTCCTTGAGCCGGTCCAGGACGGTCAGCAGCGCGGCACTGTCGGCGGGGTGGAGACCCGCGGAGGGTTCGTCCAGGACGTAGACGACGCCGAAGAGACCGGACCGTAGTTGCGTGGCGAGCCGCAGCCGCTGGAGCTCGCCGGCCGAGAGGGTCGGGGTGGACCGGTCCACGGAGAGGTAGCCCAGGCCCAGTTCGGTGAGCACCTCGATGCGGGCGACCAGATCCTGGGCGAGCGTCGCCGCGACGCCCTCGCCGTCGCGCACCGGGCCCAGGAGCCGCGCGAGGCCGGCCAGCGGCAGCGCGGCGAGAGCGGCGATGTCCCGCCCCGCGAAGGTGACGGCCAGCGCCTCGGGCCGCAGTCGCCGCCCCTCACACACCGGGCACGGCCCGCTGACCAGGTGCCGCTCGGCGCGGGCCCGCAGGGTGGCGCTCTTGGAGTCCGCGAAGGTGTGCAGCACATAGCGGCGGGCGCTCATGTACGTGCCCTGGTACGGGCGCTGGATGCGCTCGGCCTCGCGCACGGGGTGGACGGTGACGACGGGCTGCTCGTCGGTGAACAGGATCCAGTCGCGGTCCGCCCGCGGCAGCTCCCGCCAGGGCCGGTCGATGTCGTGACCGAGCGTGTCGAGGATGTCCCGCAGGTTCTTTCCCTGCCACGCGCCCGGCCACGCGGCGATGGCTCCCTCCCGGATGGACAGGGACGGGTCGGGGACCAGCGAGTCCTCGGTGACCCGGTGGACGCGCCCGAGACCGTGGCACTCCGGGCAGGCCCCGGCGGCGGTGTTGGGCGAGAAGGCGTCCGAATCCAGTCGCTCGGCGCCTTCCGGGTAGGTGCCGGCGCGGGAGAAGAGCATGCGGAGCGAGTTGGACAGGGTGGTGACCGTGCCGACGGAGGAGCGGGAGGTGGGCGCGGACCGCCGCTGTTCGAGCGCGACGGCGGGCGGCAGTCCGCTGATGTCGTCCACCTTGGGCGCGCCGACCTGGTGGATGAGCCGGCGGGCGTAGGGGGCGACGGATTCGAAGTACCGGCGCTGGGCCTCGGCGTAGACGGTGCCGAAGGCGAGCGAGGACTTCCCGGATCCGGACACCCCGGTGAAGACGACGAGGGCGTCGCGGGGGATGTCGACGTCGACGGCCTGAAGGTTGTGCTCGCGGGCGCCGCGGACGCGGACGTAGGGGTCGTGCATGCGCACGATCCTATTTCCGGGGCGCCCCGGTCCCCCGGACCGCGCTGCGCGCGGTGTCCTCAATCTCCCCCCGGGAACTGTTCACCCCTTACGGCCTGACCCACGATTGATCGCGGGTGGGCTGTAAGGCTGCCCGGGTTCCGTACCGCCGCCACGTTCGTCCGAGCCGCATGGACCTTCAAAAAGGGATAAAAGCGCTTAAATTTCCCTCAGAGCAGGGTGATTCCGCAAGCACAAGATCCAGACCCTCTTCCTGTATCCGCACGGCGCGGGATACCCCTGAGGGTGAGCGGCCGGTCAGCGGGCGCAGTGCGACAGGGAGTGGGCCATGGGCGATGAACGGTTTGAGGGCGGCTGGCAGGTGGACGAGCGCTGCATGAACTGCGACGTCGCCCGGCAGCTTGCCCCCGGCCTGATCGGTGAGGCCGGCGGCCGTGCGGTCGTCCTGCGCCAGCCGCAGGGCCAGACCGAGATCCGGCAGCTCTACGCCGCTGCGCACGCCTGCCCCACCCGGTCGATCCGTCCCCTGGGCGGGCGGCTGGATGCCGCACTGGACCCCTTCCCGATGGCCCTGGACGACACCGTGCACCTGTGCGGGCACAACTCCACGCACACCGCAGGGGCCAACTCCTACCTGCTGCGCCGCCCCGACGGCAGCGCGATGATGGTGGACACGCCGCGCTGGAGCACTTCGCTGGCCGCGCGCTACGAGGCGCTGGGCCCCGTCACCGATGTCCTGCTGACGCACCGCGACCACGCCGCGCACGGCCGCCGCTACGCCGACCACTTCGGCGCCCGGCTGTGGATCCACGAGGGTGACCTCGATGCCGCCCCGGACGCTGACCGTGTGCTGCGTGGCACCGACCCGTCGGCGATTGCCGAAGGGGTGATCGCCTTCCCCGTTCCCGGCCACACACGCGGCAGCGTGCTCTACCTCGCGGACGAGCGGTACTGCTTCAGCGGCGACAGCTTCTACTGGTCGCGCACGACAGCAGACGTCGAGGTGGCCGACAGCGTCACCTGGTACTCCATCGAGGAGCTGGCCGCCTCCCTGGCCCGGACCGCCGGCCGGCTGCGCTTCGAGTGGCTACTGCCGGGCCACGGCGACCGCCAACGCCTCCCCAGCGACGACATGGCCCAACGGCTGCGGCGGCTGACGGCGCGTACCCGAGCACTCCGGCCCCGCCCGGTCGACTTCACCGCGATGCGCTGGTAACGGACTGACCCGCGCAATTGATCGAGGTTGGTCGTGACATGACGGTGGCCGCGCGGGTTCTTGTGGTGTGAACATCAAGGAGGACCGCGCGGCCATGCCCCGTCCTGCCTTCTCCGGTCTCTCGCGCTGACACCCCGGCGAGTTGACCGAGAAACTCGCGCCACGCTTTGCCCACGGCGTGACGCCGCCGCTCGGTTGACGGGAGCGGTGTGCGGCGGCCGAACCGGCCCTGGCGTTCCGGGAGTCCCTCCGTCGGGTGGTTTAGCCGTTCGTACGCCACCTGGCCGCACTCCGTTGCGGAGACTGGCCGACAGGACAACCTGCTGATCTCAAAATGGGGGGACGGTATGGCCGGCGGCACGATCTTGTTCGCGTTGCGCGAGGACCCGCTCGGAGAGGGGTCCCAGGGCGAGCAGCTCCGCCGGATCCGCAAGGAGGTGGAGGCGCACGGCCTGGAGGTGCGCTGGGCCCGGACGGAGGCCGACGCGCGGGCGGTGCTGCGCACCGAGGCGGGACTGGCGGCCGCGGTGGTGGCCTGGGACCTCTCCCCGGGCAAGAGCGGCGACGACGTGCCGGGCGGGGCGGCGGTCCTGCGGCAGATCGGCCGGCGCTTCAAGAACCTGCCCGTCCTCCTCGTCATGACGGAGGGCGCCGATGAGGACCTCGACCACCTGCCGCTGTGGGTGTCGGAGAGCGTGGTCGGGTACATCTGGCCGCTGGAGGACACGCCGGCGTTCATCGCCGGCCGGATCGCCGGCGCGGCGCGGACGTACGCCGAGGCCGTGCTGCCGCCGTTCTTCAAGGCGTTGCGCCGCTTCGACGACGCCCACGAGTACTCCTGGCACACCCCCGCGCACGCCGGTGGCGTCGCCTTCCTCAAGTCCCCCGTCGGGCGGGCCTTCTTCGACTACTACGGTGAGCGGCTCTTCCGCAGCGACCTGTCGATCTCCGTCGGGGAACTCGGTTCCCTCTTCGAGCACACCGGCCCGATCGGGGACGCCGAGCGCAACGCCGCCCGGATCTTCGGCGCCGACCGTACGTACTTCGTCCTCCACGGCGACTCCACCGCCGACCGCATGGTCGGCCACTTCTGCGTCTCCCGGGACGAGATCGCGCTGGTGGACCGCAATTGCCACAAGTCGGTGCTGCACGGCCTGATCCTGTCCGGTGCCCGACCCGTGTACCTCGTGCCCACCCGCAATGGTTACGGGCTGGCCGGGCCGCTGCCCCCGGCCGGGATCGGGGCGGCGGAGGTGGCGGACCGCATCGCCCGCAATCCGCTGACCGCCGGTGCCCTCTCGCCCCGGGCGGAGTACGCCGTACTGACCAACTCCACCTACGACGGGCTCTGTTACGACGCCCTGCGGGTCGCACGGGAGCTGGCGCCCAGCACTCCGCGGCTGCACTTCGACGAGGCGTGGTTCGCGTACGCGCGTTTCCACCCCCTCTACGCCGGGCGCTACGGCATGTCCGTGGGCCCCGACACCTTCGACGCCCCCGAGCGGCCCACCGTCTTCTCCACCCAGTCCACCCACAAGCTGCTGGCCGCGCTGTCGCAGAGCGCCATGGTGCACGTCAAGCCCTCGCCCAGGGCGCCGGTCGAGCACGAACGCTTCAACGAGGCGTTCATGATGCATGGCACCACCTCACCGCTCTACCCCGCCATCGCCTCCCTCGACGTCGCCGCCGGGATGATGGACGGCCCGCAGGGACACTGGCTGATCGACGAGGCCGTCACCGAGGCCGTCCGGTTCCGGCAGGCCGTGGTCCGCACCGGGGCCCGCATCGCCGCCGCCGGGGACCGGCCCGCCTGGTTCTTCGGCGTCTGGCAGCCCGACACCGTCACCGATCCGGCCACCGGCGAACAGCACGCCTTCGCCGACGCGCCGGCCGAGCTGCTGCGCACCCAGCCGTCCTGCTGGGAGCTGGCGCCGGGTGCCGACTGGCACGGCTTCCCCGGGCTCGGCGAGGGTTACTGCCTGCTGGACCCGGTCAAGGTCACGCTGACCTGTCCCGGCATCGACGCCACCGGCCGGGCGGCCGAGACGGGCATCCCCGCCCGGATCCTGACGGCCTACCTGGCGACCCGGAACATCGTGGTCGAGAAGACCGACACCTACACCACGCTCATCCTCTTCTCCATGGGCATCACCAAGGGCAAGTGGGGAACCCTCCTGGACGCCCTGATGGACTTCAAGGCGCTCCACGACGCGGACACACCGCTCGACCAGGTCCTGCCCGGCCTCCTCGCAGAGCACCCGCGGCGCTACGACGGCATGACACTCGGCGCCCTGTGCCGGTCGATGCACGACCACCTGCGCCGGGCCGACCTGGTCACCCTGCTCGACACGGCCTTCCAGGACCTGCCGGAGCCCGTCGCCCCGCCCCAGTGGTGCTACCAGCAGCTGATCCGTTCGGGCACCGAGCGGGTCCGGATCGCCAAGGCCGCCGGGCGCGTGGCCGCGGCCATGGTCACCGTCACCCCGCCCGGTATCCCCGTGCTGATGCCCGGTGAGTCCGTGGGCGACTCCGACGGGCCGCTGCTGCGCTATCTGGGCGCCCTGGAGTCCTTCGACCGCGAGTTCCCCGGCTTCCGCAGCGAGACCCACGGCGTCACGGTGGACCCCGACACCGGCGACTACCTCATCGAGTGCGTGCGCCGGGACCGAGGACAGCCGGACCTCTCCGGGCCGCGGCCCTGAGGTGCGGGAGCGGACGCGGGTGGTGCGGGAGCGGACACGGGTGAGGGACCGGCGCAGAGCGGGATACAGGGCGGGATACGGGCTGGCGCTGGCCACGGCCGCCGTGCTCGCGCTGACGGGCGAGGCGGCCGCGGACGAGGTCGGCGCGCACGCCGTCATCGGCGGCAGACCGGTGACGGCGATCGTCGACGGCCTGCCACGGCTGCTGCCCGATCACCCGCCGTCGCATGTCACCGTGAACACGGTGGGCGGCGCGGTGAACGCGGAGGTGGTCGACACCGGCAAGGGGTGCGTGAACGTCTCCGCGCATGTCCTGGTCACCGACGCGGAGGTGTGGCTGAACTGCCGGAAGGCGGCGGCGCCACCGGCCCCGCCGGCTCCCGCGCCGCCGGCTCCCGCACCACCTGCTCCCGCGCCACCGCCGCCCGCCGTGCCGCCGGCTCCTGGGGCTCCGGCTCCCGGC
>NZ_JAGGOL010000207.1 GCF_018614525.1 Streptomyces sp. ISL-11 | reverse complement strand
TCGTCCTCCACGACGACGGCGTGATCAATGCCTGGATCAACAATGGTGGCTGGGCCGACCAGGGAACCTTCGCCATCGGCGTCGGCGAACCAGGGCACAAGGTACGCATCTAGGGAGCCTGGAGCGGTGGAGCCCCAGTGGCCTGTGTCACAGGGAGCTCCGACGACCGGATACCACTGCTCCAGGCCGGCGTGAGCCATGACGGGTGGCCTTCGGAAAACCAGTGACTGGAATGTCTCGTGCAGTGACCACTTAGCCTATAAGATGAGCACTTCATGCCTATTCGTTCCGCAGCCGATGCCCGTTTAGGGCTGATTCGGCCATACGCTGCACACGTTTCGCTCCGCCCAGGCATACCGGGCGGAACACAGGCGTTTCCGCGGGCCCTGGAGATCGCGTCTCCGGGGCCCGCACCACGCCCTCGCAAGGCCCTGCGACGCAACCGACGTCACGGGTTTTCGCCTGCTCGTCACCTGGGATAGCTGACAGTGAGTCTGATAACCGCCACCTCCACCATCAAGCCGTCCGGCAAGCCCCCCACCTCACGGGTGCGCCTGGACTCGCTCACCGGCCTGCGGTGGTACGCGGCGCTTCTCGTCGCCTGCTTTCACTTCGCCTACGAGGAGGCATCCACCGGCACCTCGCTACACGTCTTCAGGCTGAAGGAAATCGTCTACGCCGGCCCCTCGGCGGTGTCCTTCTTCTTCATCCTCTCCGGATTCGTGCTCGCCTGGTCGGCGCGACCCCGCGACACCGTCACCGGATTCTGGCGCCGCCGCTTCGCCCGTATCTACCCGAGCCATCTGGTGACCTTTTGCGTCGCCGTGCTGACGATGGTCTGGATGGGCAAGGAACTCGACCCTCGTATCGCGCTGGCGAACCTGGGTCTGCTCCAGTCCTGGGTTCCCAACCGGAAGGACTGGTGGTTCGGCTACAACGGTGTCTCCTGGTCGCTGAGCTGCGAGTTCCTCTTCTATCTGTCCTTCCCCTTCGTGATCAAGCTTGTCCGGCGATTCTCCAACCGCGGCCTGTGGGCGACGGTGGTCGTGGGCAACCTGGGCGTCGCCCTGGCCCCGCTGTACATGAAGTCCATCGAGCGGGCCGCCGACCTGGACCCGAAGTTCCTGCTCTACGTCTTCCCGCCCACGCGGCTGATGGAATTCGTGATCGGTATCGCCGTCGCACTGCTGGTGAAGAACGGCGCCTGGCGCGGACCCGGCCTGACTGCCAGCCTCGCGCTGGCAGTCCTGGTCGTTCTCGGGCCGACCCACGTCATGCCCTTCGACTTCCACTGGGCCGCCGACACCGTCATCCCGTTTACGCTGACCATCGCCGCGGCCGCGCGCGCCGACGTACGAGGAGAGCCCTCTCCTTTCAGGGACCGGATCAACGTGTACCTGGGTGAGGTCTCGTTCGCCTTCTACCTGGTGCACGAGATCGTCATCTTCAGCGTCGACCATTTCCTGAAGACCCACCACCTCAAGATTCCCCTGACCCTGCACCTGGGCCTGTTCCTGGCGGTGTCCCTCGTCGGCGCGGTGCTCGTGCACGAGTACGTGGAGAAGCCCGGTGTGAAGCTGCTGACCCGCAGCCGGAAGAAAAGCCAGCCGGCCATGACCTGACCGCCCACATGAACGGACCGCGGCCGACGGTGAGGCGCGGGACGCCCCTCACCGCGGCCGACGGTGAGGCGCGGGACGCCCCTCACCGCGGTCGAGCAGCTCGTCGCGAGGAGCGAGGCACGCGCGCCTCGTCCCTACTTCAGCGCCCCCGCCGTAAGCCCCGCCTGCACCTGTCGCTGGAAGACGATGTACGCCGCCAGCACCGGCAGCATCGCGATGACCAGGCCCGCGAAGAGGCCCGACCAGTCGCCCTTGTAGCCCTGGCTTACGGCCAGGGCCACCAGCCCCTGCGGCAAGAGCTTCTTTTCCTCGTCGCCGACGTTGAGTACCGCCGGCAGCAGGTACTGGTTCCACTGGCCGAGGAAGTTGAAGATGCCGACGCTGATCAGTCCCGGTTTGGCCATCGGCAGCATGACCTGGAAGAAGGTCCGGGTGTGCGAGGCGCCGTCGATGAGGGCGGCCTCGGCGACCGAGGTCGGAAGCGTGCGGAAGAAGCCGCTCAGGAAGAAGATCGTGAACGGCAGCGAATAGGCCACGTAGACCAGGATCAGACCGTGGTAGGTGTCCAGCAGCTGCATGTTCTTCATGACGAAGAACAGGGGAACCAGCGCGAGGATCACCGGGAAGCTCATCCCGCCCACGAACAGGAAGTAGATGAACCGGTTTCCGGGGAATTCGAACCGGGCGAGCACGTAGGCCGCCATCGAGCCCAGCAGCATCGTGCCGAACAGGGAACCCGCCACCACAACCACCGAGTTGAGGAAGTACTCGCTCATGTGGGCCTGGGACCAGGCGCGCGACCAGTTCTCCGGGTGCAGGCTCGTCGGCAGGGCCCAGGGCGAGGTGAAGATGGCCTTGTCGTCCTTGAAGGAGCTCATCACCGCCCACAGCAGCGGCAGCGTGACCATCAGGCCCCATAGGATCAGCACGCCGTGCGAGAAGACGTTGAGGATCCTGCCCTCGCTGCCGAGCCGGCCCTTGGGGGAATCGACGACGGGGCGGTTCGCGGGCTCTTCCTGCGCGGTCACGGTGCTACCCCCAGGGCGGTCGGGACGGTGTCGGCAAGGGCGGTACGCCGGGGCACGGGCATCAGAACTCCAGCCGTTCGCGGCGGCCGAGCTTCATCACGACGCCCGCGAAGATCATGGTGACGATGAGCAGCGCGACCCCCAGCGTGGTCGCGTAGCCGGCCTGTCCGTCGCGGAACGCCTTGGTGTAGAGGAAGTAGGCGAGCACCTCGGTGGAGTAGTCCGGTCCGCCGGGGCCCACGGTCATGATCTGGACGACGGCGAATCCGTCGAGGGCCATGATGCCCATGTAGACCCAGCCGGTCTGGACGGTGTCCCACAGCAGCGGCAGGGTGATCCGGAAGAAGGTCTGGATGCGGTTGGCGCCGTCCAGCAGCGCCGCCTCGTAGAAGTCCCGGGGAATGGAGCTCATGCCGGCGGAGAAGAGCACCACATAGAAGCCGACATTGCTCCACACCATCACCGCCATCACGCACCACAGCGCGAGCTTCGGATCACCGAGCCATTCGGGCCGCGCGGAGACGCCGATCGCGTCCAGGAAGGAGTTCAGCGCGCCGCTGTTGGGGTTGTAGGCGAACTGGAAGAGCAGGGCGACGATGGCGATGGACAGGACCTGCGGGAAGAAGTAGACGACCTTGTACAGACCCGAGCCGCGCACGCCGGCGACCGCCGCGTTCTTCCGGCGGCGGCCGCCGACATTGAGCATGAAGGCGAAGAAGAGGCCGAGCCCCAGCGTCACCAGGGGCAGCACCAGAAGCAGCAGGACGTTGTGGCCCAGGGACTCCCAGAAGATGTCGTCCTTCAGCATCTTCCGGTAGTTGTCGAACCCGACCATCGAGAAGTCGGAGCTCAGTCCGGTCCAGTCGGTGAAGGAGTAGTAGATGGCCTGCACGAAGGGCGAGATGACGAAGATGCCGTAGATCGCCAGGGGCAGGACCAGGAACCCCGCGATGAACCGGTACTTACCGTGCTGCATTTCCACCGACCCCGATCTGCCGCCACGGGTGACGCCGCTGGTGACGCGGGCTCACTTGTGCTTGTACTTCTTGACCGAGCTGTCCTCGCGGGTCTGGTCGGAGAATTTCTGGATCTTCGTGATGGCCTCGTCCGGGGTCATCCGGCCGGCCATCATCTCGCCGATCGCGGCGACGCCGATCTTCTCCTTCTGCAGGGCCACGTACCAGTCCTGGATCCGCGGATTGACCACGTTGGCCCCGGCCTTGGTGAGCGCCTCCTGGGAGGAGGACAGGCCCGGCGGCAAGGTCAGTCCTTCGGTGCCGCCGTTGAGGGAGGTGAGCGAGGAGACCTGCTTGATGAAGTTCTGCGAGGACTTCTTGCCCAGCATGATGCGGAGCAACTCCATGCCGCCCTGCGGATTCCTGGCCGCCTTGGGCACGATGAAGGGCTCGCCGCCGGATGCCCAGATGGTGCCGTAGGGCATCTTGTCGCTCTTGGCGTCGAGGCTGGAGGGCGCGCCGACCGCCATCTTGAAGTCCGCGGGCGTCGTCCTCTTCGACTCGTTCTCCACCCATGAGCCATTGGGGATGAAGAGCGCCTTGCCCTGGTTCCACGCGGTCTGCGATTCGATGTGGGTCAGGCCCGGGGTACCCCGGAGGATGTAGCCCTTCTTGTAGAGCTCGTAGTACGCCTCGAAGGCGGCCTTGACGGCCGGGTCCTTCCAGGCGCCGGGCTCCAGATTGTCGATCCGCTCCAGGACCTCCCTGCCCCCGATCTTGGCGATGAAGGGGTAGAGGCTGAACGGCAGGTAGTACGGGAACTTGCCCGGGTACGTCCAGCCGGCGATGCCCTTCTTCTTCGCCTTCTCGCAGAGGGCGAGCATCTCGTCCCAGGTCTGCGGGTACTGCGCGTCCAGCTTCTCCAGATTGGTGCGCGAGTACCAGACGCCGTAGACGGTATAGGCGTAGTAGAGGATCCACGTCTCCTCGCCGTCGAAGTGACCCATCTCCACGACGCCCGGACGCAGGGTGTCGCGGACCTTCTTGGCCGGGTCGTCGATGGAGGGCGCGTCGAGCAGGGCGTTGAGGTCGGTCAGCTGCTTCTTGCCGACGAGGGTGCCCATGTCCATTTGCTTGGCACCGGAGTTGTCGATCAGGTCGGGCGGGGTGCCGCCGTTGAAGCGGGGCTGGAGCTGGCTCTGGATGTCCTGGGTGGCGGCGTGCTTGACCTTGGCCTTGGGGTACGCCGAGGCGTACGCGGCCTCCGCGTCCTTGGCGTACTGCTGGCCGAAGCCGCCGTCGAAGATGACGACGTCGAGCGCCGCCGACTCATTGACCGCCAAAGGGTTCTTGGCGCTCTTCTCACCCTTGTCGACCTTGTTGTCACCGCCGCTGTCGCTGCTCGCGCACGCGCTCAGCACGCTCATCGTCGGCACCGCGATCAGGCCGATCGCGGCGGCCTGCTTGATCAGGTCGCGCCGGCTGAATTCCGGGGTGGATCCCATGCTCAAGTCCTCGCCTTCTCCAGGACTCAGGCGGTGTGGCGGTCTCCCCTTGCGAACTGGCCATCGACGAAGGGCCCGACACCGCAGGTCAGTTGAAGCTTGGTGTGCTGGGTGTGCGCCGGGATCGGTGATGCCCGCGACGGCGTGACGAGCCGCCGCCCTCCCCCCGGATCCGCCGCGGCGACCTGCGGTCACCCCGGACGCCGACAGGTATAGTCCACTTCTCACCAACTGGGCAAGATCGGGTGCGCCTTTGACCGCCAGTCGTTCCCGAGTCGATACCTCAGCCGGCACCTCGGTCGGTACCTCAGTCGATACCTCCCCAACATACGGCTCCCGCGCGACGACACCAATATCGCGACTCTTGACACCACTGACGTCTCACGCCCTACTTATCTCTGCGCGACGCAGGTGACAACGTTGTCAGTTTCGTTGAGAGGCATGGGATGCGGCAGAGACAGCGATGGACGCCCCGACACCGCCGACGTCACCTCACCCGCCCTCTGGCACTCCTCGTGGCGGGCGCGCTGGTGACGGTCACTCAGACGGCCCAGGGGTCCCCGGCCGTGGCCGCCGCGACGGTGCGGGCCAAGGCTCCCGTCGAGCGGTTCGCCTCCTCCTTCGAGGCGGGACAGCCGCAGCCCGACTGGCGCGACACCGTCGAGAGGGACCGCTCCGGCCGCAAGCGGTCCGCCGGGGTCGACGGCCAGGACATCAGAGGCATCCCCGGCAATGTCTCCGACCGGGTGCTCGCCGTCCGGGCGAGCGGTGAGAACGCGGAGGGGAATGAAGGCAAGGAGAATCTCGCCGACGGCGAGCCCACCACCAAATGGCTCGATTTCGAGAAGGCGGCCTGGCTGGAGTTCGAGCTCTCCGAACCGGCCAAGGCCGTGCGCTACGCGCTGACGTCCGCCAATGACGCACCCGGCCGCGACCCCCGGGACTGGACGCTCCAGGGCTCCGCCGACGGCCGGACCTGGACGGCCCTGGACAGCCGCAAGGACGAGACCTTCGAGAAGCGGCTCCAGACGCGGGAGTTCTCCTTCACCAACCCCACCGCCTACCGCCACTACCGCCTCGACATAGCCCGCAACGGCGGCGAGGGCCTCACCCAGCTGGCCGAGCTGCAGCTGGCGACGGCGGACACCGGCACTCCCCCGCCCTCCGACATGCGCAGCCACGTCGACCGGGGCCCGGCCGGCTCCCCCACCGCCAAGGCTCACGCGGGCTTCACCGGCACGCACGCCCTGCGCTACGGAGGCGTCCACCAGGCCACCGGCCGCGCCTATTCGTACAACAAGATTTTTGATGTGAATGTCAAGGTCACCAGGAAAACCCTGCTGTCCTACAAGATCTTTCCCTCGATGCCGGAGGTGGACGCGCGCTACCCCGCCACCCGCGTCGCCGTGGACCTCGCCTTCACCGACGGCACCTATCTGAGCGAGCTCGGCGCCGTCGACCAGCACGGAGCAGGGCTCACCCCACAAGGCCAGGCCGAGTCCAAGACCCTCTACGTCAACCAGTGGAACAACAAGGAGTCGCGCATCGGGGCCGTCGCGGCGGGCCGGACCGTCGACCGGGTGCTCGTCGCCTACGACGCCCCGTCCGGCCCGGCGCGGTTCCGCGGCTGGGTCGACGACGTCTCCCTCGCGCCCGCCCCCGCGGAGAGCGCGTCGGCCCACCCGGCGGACTACGCCCTCACCACGCGCGGCACGCATTCCAGCTCGCTCTTCTCGCGCGGCAACACCTTTCCCGCCACCGCCGTCCCCCATGGCTTCAATTTCTGGACCCCCGTGACCAAGGCGGGCTCGGCGGACTGGCTCTACCAGTACGCCGCCGCCAACAACGCCGACAATCTCCCCACCCTCCAGGCGTTCAGCGCCAGCCACGAGCCGAGCCCCTGGATGGGCGACCGGCAGACCTTCCAGGTCATGCCCTCGGTCGCCGGCGGCACCCCCGCCGCCGGACGCGCCGCCCGTGCCCTCCCCTTCCATCACGCCAACGAGACCGCGAAGCCGCACCATTACGGCGTCACCTTCGACAACGGCCTCAAGACCGAGATCGTCCCCAGTGACCACGCCGCGATGATGCGATTCACCTTTCCGGGTGAGAACGCCAGCGTCATTCTTGACAACGTCAGGAACGAGGGCGGTCTGACGCTCGACCCCGGGCACGGCGTGTTCACCGGCTGGTCCGACGTCAGGAGCGGCCTGTCCGTCGGGGCCGGCCGGCTCTTCGTCTACGGGGTCTTCGACGCGCCGGTCACCGCGAGCGGCAAGCTCAAGGGCGACGCGGGGGGCGGGGAGGACGGCGTCACCGGCTATCTGCGCTTCGCCCCGGGCCGGGACCGTACGGTCACCCTGCGCATCGCGACCTCGCTCATGGGCATCGACCAGGCGAAGGCCAACCTCGCGCAGGAGATCCCCGACGGCACGTCCTTCGCCACCGTCCACGACCGTGCCCGCGCCGCCTGGGACCGCGTCCTGGGCCGCGTCGAGGTGAAGGGCGCGAGCCGGGACCAGCTCACCACGCTCTACTCCAGCCTCTACCGCCTCTACCTCTATCCCAACTCCGGTTTCGAGAACACCGGCACCACGTCCCGCCCGCTGAGCCGCTACGCCAGCCCCTTCTCGCCGCCCGTGGGCGAGGCCACGCCCACCCGCACCGGCGCGAAGATCGTCGACGGCGAGGTCTACGTCAACAACGGCTTCTGGGACACCTACCGCACCACCTGGCCGGCCTACTCCCTCCTCTCCCCCAAGAGCGCGGGGAAGCTCGTCGACGGCTTCGTCCAGCAGTACAAGGACGGCGGCTGGATCTCCCGCTGGTCCTCCCCCGGCTACGCCGACCTGATGACCGGGACCAGCTCGGACGTCGCCTTCGCGGACGCCTACGCCAAGGGCGTCGACTTCGACGCCGAGGCCGCGTACGAGGCGGCGCTGAAGAACGCCACCGTGGCCCCCACCAATCCAGGCGTCGGCCGCAAGGGCATGGAGACCGCCGTCTTCCTGGGCTATACGAGCACGAAGACGCGCGAGGGCATGTCCTGGGCCCTGGAGGGCTACCTCAACGACTTCGGCCTCGCCCGGATGGGCAAGGCCCTGTACGCCAAGACCCACAAGGCGCGCTATCAGGAGGAGTCCGACTACTTCCTGAACCGGGCCCGCAACTACGCCAAGCTCTTCGACCGGCGGATCGGGTTCTTCCAGGGCAAGGACACCGACGGCGCCTGGCGGCTTGCGCCCCAGCAGTACGACCCGCGCGTGTGGGGCCACGACTACACCGAGACCAACGGCTGGAACTTCGCCTTCCACGCCCCGCAGGACACCCGGGGCCTGGCCAACCTCTACGGCGGCCGCGCCGCCCTGGCGAAGAAGCTCGACACGTTCTTCAGCACCCCGGAGACGGGCGCGCCGGAGTTCGCCGGCTCGTACGGCGGGACCATCCACGAAATGACCGAGGCCCGCGACGTCCGCATGGGGATGTACGGCCACAGCAACCAGGTCTCGCACCACATCCCGTACATGTACGACGCCGCCGGCGCGCCCTGGAAGACCCAGGCGAAGGTCCGTGAGGTGATGTCCCGCCTCTACCTCGGCAGCGAGATCGGCCAGGGCTACCCGGGCGACGAGGACAACGGCGAGATGTCGGCCTGGTACCTCTTCAGCGCCCTCGGGTTCTACCCGCTGGTGATGGGCGGCGGGGAGTACGCGATCGGCTCACCGCTGTTCACCGAGGCCACCGTCCATCTGGAGAACGGCCGCGACCTGGTGGTCAAGGCGCCGCGCAACAGCGCCCGCAACGTCTACGTGCAGGGCCTGCGGGTCAACGGCAAGCGGTGGACCTCCACCGTGCTGCCGCACTCCGAGGTGGCCAACGGCGGCACCCTGGAGTTCACCATGGGGGCCCGTCCGTCGGCCTGGGGCAGCGGTACGGACGCCGGCCCGACCTCGCTCACCGGGGGCGACAAAATGCCCGTCCCGAACGGTGACGTGACGGCGCCCGGTTCCTCGCCGCTGACCGACGACACCTCGGTCACCTCCGCCTCCTTCACCGACGTCCCGCTGGAGGTGCCCTCGGGCGCCAAGGTGACCTCCTACACCCTCACCTCGTCCGAGCGGGCCAAGGCTCCCGGAGGCTGGGTCCTGAAGGGGTCGGCCGACGGCAGGACGTGGACGGAGGTCGACCGGCGCGCGGGCGAATCCTTCGCCTGGGACCGGCAGACCCGGGTGTTCGCGGCCCGCGCCCCCGGCGCGTACCGCCATTACCGGCTGGAATCGACGAGCGGGGAGAGCGCGCTCGCCGAGATCGAACTATTGGGGCCGAGATCGCCATAAAGTGATTGACACGTAAAGAAATTGTGAAACGATCACGGGGATCCAGTGGCGCGCCCGGCCGGGCGCGCCACTCTTCACTCTTGACTTCATGGAGACCCACGTGGCTCACCTTTCCGGCCGTACGCGCGGACGTGCCCTGCGCCGTCTCGCGACCGCAGCCATAGCCACCGCCCTGGTCGGCACCACCGCGGGACAGGCCCTGGCCGACGGCCACGCGCCGTCCCCCGCCGCCTCGACGGCGAAGCGGTCGGCCAAGCTGTCCGCCGACACCTCCGCCAAGCACCGCTCCGAGGCGCTGCGCGGCGAGGCCAAGTCCGGCGACTACCCGAAGTCCGGTGCGCAGGCCCCCCAGGCCGCCCCGCGCCTGGCCGCCCCGCGCAAGGGCGTCAAGGCCGACGGCCCGACCGCCGAGGCCCCGTTCTTCCCGCTGAGCGCCGTGAACAACGCCGACTCCAACGAGCTGTACTTCTACTGGCCCGACGGCAAGGGCGGCATCACCCCCCGCGAGTACGTCACCAACGGCTGGGAGAAGATCAACGCCGCGGCGCGGGTCGACCACAACCGCGACGGCGTCTCCGAGAGCCTCTACATCCGTGACGCCGCGCAGAACGTCGTGTATGCCACCGAGGACAGCGCGAACGTCGTCGCGGACGACTGGGGCCAGTACGACCAGTTCATGTCCCCGGGCAACCTCGGCGGCGGCGGTGAGGCCGACATCCTGGTCCGTGACCGCGAGGGTGTCCTGTGGCTCTACCTGGCCTACTCCGACGGCACCCTGACGGGTCGCAAGAAGGTCGGACCGGGCTGGGGCCAGTTCACCGAGATCGCCGGCCGCGGTGACCTGACCGGTGACGGGAAGACCGACATCGTCGCCCGCGACAAGGACGGCGTGCTGTGGCTCTACAAGGGCACCGGCGACTACACCAAGCCGTTCGAGGCCAGGCAGCGCGTCGGCGGCGGCTGGAACCAGTTCAACAAGCTGGTCGGCACCGGTGACGTCGACATGGACGGCCGCGCCGACCTCGTCGCCCGCGACAACGACGGCGCCCTGTGGCTCTACCGCGGCACGGGCAACGCGTCCCAGCCGTACGACTACAAGGTCAAGATCGGCAACTCGGGCTGGAACCAGTTCCGCATGCTGTTCTGACCTGGCGTCAGTTCTGAGCGGTGTCCGGCGGATCATGCGAGCGGGCGGCTGCGGGCCGTGGCCCAGCCGAAATCAAGCCCGTTGAGGTCTCTCCCGTGGGGCGGTCACGCGCGTCGGCGCGTGACCGCCCCACGGGCCATTCGGGCGAGAGAGCGCACGGGCCCCGCGAGCGCCAGCGTCAGACCGGCGACCGGGAGGGCGAGCAGCAGGATCTGGACGCACGCCGAGAGCGTGCCCAGGATCTGGTTGCCGGAGGTCCCGGCGTTCTCCACCAGCAGACTGACGGTCTGCCAGTCCGTCCGGAGCAGGTGGGGCAGGTTCACGACCACCAGGCCCAGCTGGAGCAGCAGCACGGGCACCAGGAACATCACCCATACCGCGACGACGATCTGCGGCCATCGCTTGAGGGCCCGGAGCCGGTCGCTCTGCGGGCGGCGGAGGACGTACCGCTTGAGAATGGGCGCGATGTACTTGAAGAGATCGGGAATGCCGATCAGATCGGCGATGATGTAGTAGCCGTCGAACCGCAGGGTGGGAATGAGCTGCTGGATCATTTCCAGGTGGACGGAGAGAATCGCCACCAGCAGCAGCGGGGAGCCGGTCGCCGTGTACAGCGCCAGCAGTCCCAGCACGAAGAGCGCGTTGAAATACACGCCGCCCAGATCGGCCCGGATACGCCCCGCGCGGCCCAGCCGGTAGGAATTGGTGATGTCGGTGTAGAAGGCGGGCCACACCAGATAGATGCCGCATCCCATCGCCCCTGGCCGCACTCCTCCGTAGCGGCATGCCGCGCCGTGGCCCAGTTCGTGGAACGCGCAGGAGACGACGGCCAGGAGGACGACGAGGAGCACTCCGGCCGGGGACGAGAGCACGGTGCGCAGTGCCGCACCGGTGTCCTGCGACATCCACAGCCATACCTCGCCGGCCGCGAACGCCCCCAAGCCGAGAAGGACCAGCAGCGGGCGGAACAGCCAGGCGAACAGTCCGGAGAGGAACCACGTGGCCCGCTCCGGCAGTACGGCCACCCGGAACCGGAAGGCGAGGAACGGATCGCTCTTCGGCGTGGCGGGCGGGGGCGAGCCGTCGCTATGGGTGGTGATGCCGAGCGGAGCGAGTTTTTCGTCGATGAGGAAGGCGACGTGCTCCGGGGCGAAGTGCCGTTCCGTCTGCCGGCCGAGGTGCTCGGCGATCCGCGTCATGACCGGTTCGCTTCCGGGACGTCCTGACCGCCCGGGATGCCGGTCGTCCAGCGCGCGGACGACCTCGTAGAGCAGGGGCGGAAGCCGGACGATCTGCCCGTCGGGGCGGCAGACGAGGTGGGGCGGCTCGCGGTAGCCGGAGTCCTCGAACTCGCCGACCAGTTCCGTGCCGGCCACCAGGGCGGGCTCCCTCGTCGGCTCCCCCGCCTGCCCGGCTTCTCCGGTGTCCGGGGCGACTGGCAGTGACATGGGCGCTCTCCGTGGGGTGACGGGCGGGTGGCCTGTGCGAAGGGTCGGGCGCGCGGCGGGGAAGGACCATGGGCCCCTGGCCCTTCCCCGGGCGCTTACGGCGAGGTGCTACCCGGTCAGTGGCTGGAGATGGCCGCAGGGGTGCAGGTCACGCTGGTGGTCGGGGCCGTGGACGGCAGGCCCAGCGATCCCAGGAGGCCCGGGGTTCCCGGCCGGTCGACGGACTGGCAGGCCGAGAGGACCGTGGTGCCGTGATCGCTGGGGGCCGGGGCGAAGACGCCGCCGCCCGAGGCCGTGGCGGAGCTGCTGCTGGAGCTGCCGGCACCCGCTCCGGAGCCACCGTCACCGCCGGGGCCGGCGAGGGCGAGCGGGGTGGCCACGATGCCCATGACGGTGCGCTCGGGCAGCATCTCGCCCGTGACGGTGTCGAGTTCCTCGAAGCTGATGGCGTTGTCCATTCCATTCCCCTTCTGTGGTTCCTCGGTTGTCCACCACCCGGTCCGCCGTGCGGGCAGGCCGGGGCGTCCGCCCCCGGCGGATGGCCGACGAGGGCGAGTCCTTGGTCTTTCTCCGTGCGGAACGCGGCGGTCAGTGGTTGGAGACGGCCGCCGGAATACAGGTCATGGTGTAACCGGGAGAGCTGGGAGCCAGTCCCAGTGCGACGAGAAGGGCGGGGCTGTCCGCGTTCTGCCGGTACTGGCAGGCGTAGGCCACGGTCGATCCGTTCTCCGTTCTCACCAGCGCCGGATATACCGGGTCGGCGCCCGCCGTCAGCACGCTCGACAGCACGAGCCGCCGGGGAAGCTCCTCACCGGAAAGCCGGGCCAGCTCGCCGAAGGTAACGGCGGGTCCCATCGTCATTCCCTCCCTCGAGGGATGACACCGTGACCTCGTCATCCCGGGCGTGAGCCTAACCACGGGAGGAACCGGCGACACATTCTCAACCCCCTGATCACCCGGTCGTGTTGGAGCTGCCCCCGGGAGGGTGCAGAGGTGAACGTGCGCCCGCACATGCGGAAGGGCCGCACCCCGTGGAAACGGAGTGCGGCCCTCACCGCGTGCGTGTCGTACCGCTTGCCGGTTACTTGCGGATCAGCGAGCGCAGCACGTACTGCATGATGCCGCCGTTGCGGTAGTAGTCCGCCTCGCCGGGGGTGTCGATGCGGACGACCGCGTCGAACTCGACACCGGTGTCGGTGGTGACCTTGACCGTGCGCGGCGTGGTGCCGTCGTTCAGCTCGGTCACGCCGGTGAAGGTGAAGGTCTCCTCACCGGTCAGGCCCAGGGAGGCCGCCGAGGCGCCCTCGGGGAACTGGAGCGGCAGGACGCCCATGCCGATGAGGTTCGAGCGGTGGATGCGCTCGTAGGACTCGGCGATGACGGCCTTGACGCCGAGCAGCGCGGTGCCCTTGGCGGCCCAGTCGCGGGACGAGCCGGAGCCGTACTCCTTGCCGGCCAGGACGACCAGCGGGATGCCCTGCTCGATGTAGTTGCGCGAGGCGTCGTAGATGAAGGAGACGGGGGCCCCTCCTTCACCTTCGGCGGCCCTCGTGAAGTCACGGGTGAAGCCGCCCTCGGTGCCCGGCGCGATCTGGTTGCGCAGGCGGATGTTGGCGAACGTACCGCGGATCATGACCTCGTGGTTGCCGCGGCGGGAACCGTAGCTGTTGAAGTCACGACGCTCGACACCGTGCTCGGTGAGGTACTGGCCGGCCGGGGTGTCGGCCTTGATGGCACCGGCCGGGGAGATGTGGTCGGTGGTGACCGAGTCGCCCAGCTTGGCGAGGACGCGCGCGCCGGCGATGTCGGAGACCGGGGTGGTCTCCATCGTCATGCCCTCGAAGTACGGGGGCTTGCGGACGTAGGTGGACTGCGGGTCCCACTCGAAGGTGTTGCCGGTCGGGATCGGCAGCGCCTGCCACTGGGCGTCGCCCGCGAAGACGTCCTGGTAGGACTTGTTGAACATGTCCTCGCCGATGGCGTTGGCCACGACGTCGTTGACCTCGGCCTCGGAGGGCCAGATGTCCTTGAGGAAGACCGGGTTGCCGTCGGTGTCGATACCGAGGGCGTCCTTGGTGATGTCCACCTTCATGGAACCGGCGAGGGCGTAGGCGACGACCAGCGGCGGGGACGCCAGGTAGTTCATTTTGACGTCGGGGTTGATCCGGCCCTCGAAGTTGCGGTTGCCGGAGAGCACCGAGGTGACGGCCAGGTCGTGGTCGTTGACGGCCTTGGAGACCTCCTCCGGCAGCGGGCCGGAGTTGCCGATGCAGGTGGTGCAGCCGTAGCCGACGAGGTTGAAGCCGACCTTGTCGAGGTACGGGGTCAGGCCCGCCTTGTCGAAGTAGTCGGTGACGACCTTGGAGCCCGGGGCGAGGGTGGTCTTGACCCACGGCTTGCGGGTCAGGCCCTTCTCGACCGCCTTCTTGGCCACGAGCGCGGCGGCGACCATGACGTAGGGGTTCGAGGTGTTGGTGCAGGAGGTGATCGCGGCGACGGTGACGGCGCCGTGGTCGATCTCGTAGGTGGTTCCGTCGGGGGCGGTCACGGTGACCGGCTTCGACGGAACGCCGCTGGAGATGGCCGGGGCGTCGGAGGCCGGGAAGGACTCCTTGCCCGCCTCGTCGACGTCGTCGACGTAGTTGCGGACGTCCTGCGCGAACTGCGCGGCGGCGTTCGCGAGGACGATGCGGTCCTGCGGGCGCTTCGGGCCGGCGATGGAGGGGACGACCGTGGAGAGGTCGAGCTCCAGCTTCTCGGAGAAGTCGGGCTCGGCGGCCGGGTCGAGCCAGAGGCCCTGCTCCTTGGCGTACGCCTCGACGAGCGCGACCTGCTGCTCGGAGCGGCCGGTCAGGCGCAGGTACTTCAGGGTCTCGCCGTCGATCGGGAACATCGCGGCGGTGGAGCCGAACTCCGGCGACATGTTGCCGATGGTGGCGCGGTTGGCCAGCGAGGTGGCGGCGACGCCCTCGCCGTAGAACTCGACGAACTTGCCGACGACGCCGTGCTTGCGCAGCATCTCGGTGATCGTGAGGACGAGGTCGGTGGCGGTGGTGCCGGCGGGGAGCTCGCCGGTGAGCTTGAAGCCGACGACGCGCGGGATGAGCATCGAGACCGGCTGGCCGAGCATCGCGGCCTCGGCCTCGATGCCGCCGACGCCCCAGCCCAGCACGCCGAGGCCGTTGACCATGGTGGTGTGCGAGTCGGTGCCGACGAGGGTGTCGGGGTACGCCTGGCCACCCCGGACCATGACCGTGCGGGCCAGGTGCTCGATGTTCACCTGGTGGACGATGCCGGTGCCCGGGGGGACGACCTTGAACTCGTCGAAGGCGGTCTGGCCCCAGCGCAGGAACTGGTAGCGCTCCTTGTTGCGGCCGTACTCCAGCTCGACGTTCTGGCCGAAGGCGTCCTTCGTGCCGAACTTGTCGGCGATGACGGAGTGGTCGATGACCAGCTCGGCCGGGGCCAGCGGGTTGATCTTCGCCGGGTCACCGCCGAGCTCCTTGACGGCCTCGCGCATGGTGGCGAGGTCCACGACGCAGGGCACGCCGGTGAAGTCCTGCATGATCACGCGGGCCGGCGTGAACTGGATCTCCTGGCTGGGCTGGGCCTGGGAGTCCCAGTTGCCCAGCGCCCGGATGTGGTCGGCGGTGATGTTCGCGCCGTCCTCCGTGCGGAGCAGGTTCTCCAGCAGCACCTTCAGGCTGTAGGGCAGACGGGCGGAGCCCTCGACCTTGTCCAGCTTGAAGATCTCGTACGACTCGTCGCCCACCTGCAGCGTGCTGCGGGCGTCGAAGCTGTTCGCCGACACGACAGTCTCCTTCATGCATGAATTCGCGCGTACCACGGCCATCCTGCCGTCACAGCTCCACGCCGATCCGTTAAGGTGGACCTAACTTAGGCATGCCTTACTAGCGCGGCAGCGGTACGCCTCTCGGCAGATATCTCGATATCGAGATAACTCTAGTACATCGCCGCGTCGCGGTCATGCCCTGATAGGCCGTGCGTGGATTCGGGGTCGGGAGGTGGCGCGCCACGGCGGAGCGTCGAGGCAGGTCACGCCGTTACGGCCGCGCCGGCCTTCGTGCCGGAGGCGGGCATGTCCCGGTTCGCTACGGGCGTCGGAATCGCGCGTTCCGGCCCGGGGCGGGGGCCCGCGCCCGTCAGGTGACCACGTCACGTGCGGTGCCGCGGTCTCCTCCGAAGGCCGTCGATCTTGAGAATCATGGCGGTCGTTCCCCTGTGCGAGTGAACGGCCTGCGAGGAGGTCCCGCACGGGCGTCGATTGCCGTAGACACAGGGCAGTCGTCATGCTGCAGCCACGATGTCCGCGGGAGGACCGATGAGCACGCAACCTCACTCATACGCAGCCAACGACCCAGAAACCGCGTTGAAGTACGCGATCCAGCACATCGAGGGAGATCGAGTGCAGATCGTCGAGGGGGTTATCTCATTGATGTCGCCGAGCTGGGGCCACGAATCCGCAGCCGATTCGATCCGCAGGCAGATCGATCCCGCCGTGAGGAGACTGGGCTGCATCTCGGGCTCCGGCGACCTGGACCTTCCCGGCACGCCCAACTGGTACATCCCGGATGTGGCCGTCGTCCCGAGCGATGTGGCACAAGGCGCCGGGGCCCTCCTTCCCGACCAGACCCTCCTCATCGTCGAAGTCACCTCCGAATCCAATGGCGACACCGACCGGATCGTCAAACGCCGCCGATACGCCGAGTACGGCGCCCCGCTGTATCTCCTTGTGGACCGTCAGGAGCGTTCCTGCACGCTCTTCGGCGAGCCCGGCGAACTCGGTTACACGAAGTCGGACGGTCCGCGTCCGTTCGGCACCCCCCTGCACCTCCCCGAGCCCTTCGACCTCGCATTGGACACCTCCGGGTTCTGACCGTCTCACCGCCCCGCCAGCCCCGTCCTGACCAGGGACAGGACCTCCTCGTCGGAGAGGCCGAGGGCGCGGGCCTCCGCGACCAGCCGGCGGACGCCCTCGACGACGCGGGCCCGGCCCGGGGCGGCGTCCCCGGCGGTCACCACGGCACCGCGCCCCCGGCGCAGCTCGATCAGCCCCTCCTCGCGCAGCCGCTGGTAGCCGCGGAGGACCGTGTGGACGTTGACGTTCAGGGAGTCGGCCAGGGCGCGAGCGGCGGGCAGCCGTTCGCCGGGGCGCACCGAGCCGTCGGCGATGGCGCCGCGTACCGCGGCGGCGATCTGCTCCCCCAGCGGCAACGGGGAGCCCGGCTCGAGGCGGAGGAGCACGTCAGCGCCCCCGGTCCGCGCGGTCGCGGTCGACGAGCGCGTTGAGCAGGGCGGCCGCGGTGGCCGCGTCATCGACGGTGACCGCGAACTCGCTGCCGGTCGTCAGCCGGGCGACCAGGGCCTCGCCGGAGCGCAGGACGAGGCCGCTGCGGCCGGGGTGGGCGCGGTAGCCCCAGCCGCCGAAGTCCGCGACGGCCCGGATGTCGCGGCTGCTCGCCCCCTCGATGCGGTCGAGCGGTATCCGCACGCGCGGCCGGGGCAGCCAGGGCAGGCCGGCGGTCAGCCCGTGCCGGTCGACGGTGACGCGCAGCGCGCGGAAGGCGAGGAACATCAGGCCGTTGATCAGGAAGGCCAGGGACCACACCCAGCCGGCGGCCACGGCGACGGCGGCGCCCAGCGCGAGGGACGCCCAGCCGGTGACGGCCAGGGCCCGGGAGCCGGCGGTGCGGGTCCACGCCACGGCCTCGCCACGGCCGAGCGCCAGGCGGGCGG
>NZ_JAGGOL010000206.1 GCF_018614525.1 Streptomyces sp. ISL-11 | reverse complement strand
CCCCGCGACCGCGCGGCAGCGCTTCTGCCGCACGCCGGCCGCCAGATCGGCGCCGCCCTCGGCGTCGCCGTCCAGGGCTCCGTCCTCGCCACCGCCTACACCTCCCGCCTGGGCACCCTCGGCGTGGGGGCCGCCGGCCCGCCGGGCGGCCTCCCCGGCCTGCTGCAGCCCGTCCGGGACGCGTTCGTCGCCGCCGTGACCACCACGGCCGCCACCGCCGCGACCATCACCCTGGCCGCGACCGCCGCCGCCTGGTACTGGCTCCCTCCCACTGCCCGCCGGGATACGCGTGGTCGTTGACGGGCGGTCAGCACACGATCCAGTGCCGGCCCCATCGCCCGGCGCCCACTTCACAGCCGGCCGCTGCCCGGACCGCAGCGGCTGAACCTGCCGCGCGCTCCGCCGGTGCCGGAACAGACCCCGGCGTGCTCGGCGTCGACGAGTTCGCCTTCCGTTTGCGAAAGGTCGGCGTAAGTCCGTGCCGAACCCGCTGGTCGGCTTGAGCGTGGTGTTGACCCTCCCGTCACACGAGCATCATCGTGGGCATGTCAATCGGCCCAGGAGGCCTGGGCCTCTGACCGAATGGGAGGAACAGCCTTGAGGGGACACCTCAGTAGAGTCGGCATCACCGTGCTGGCCGTCAGCGCGCTGCTGTTACCACTGGGCGCCGCCACCAGCAGCACCGCCGCCGACACCGCCGGCAGCGACGGCAGCGGCCTGCGGGCCGTACTGGCTCAGCCGCCGAAACTGGAACGCGCCGGTACCGGCGAGGCGAGCACCCAGGCACCCGACGGTGGCAGCGTGACCGCGCAGAAGGTCACATGCCCCAAGGGGCGGTACGACTTCAACCGCACGGAGTCGTGCTCCAACTACGGCACCAAGATCGACTACTACCTGAACGGCACCTGGCGGGGCAAGGCCGACATCCACGTGGAGACCACGGTCAAGCTGAACCCGCGCAACCGCTACAAGTCCACCTACACCGCGGCGATGACCCTGACCAACCCGCCGCCGACCGTACCCGAGGCGTTGGCTTCCATCGCCACGGTCAGCATCAGCTGTAGCACCTGCACCGCCACCAGCAACCCCGGCCCCCGCGTGCTGATACCCGGTACCCGGCAGACTTTCGGCATGGAGGTCTCCAGCCCCGGCCGGGGTCTGGTCGGCGAAGGGGTGGTGCTGCGGGCCACCATCAAGACCCCGCGGCACACCGACTCCACCGCCAATGTGGGCCCCGTGTTCCGGCCTCGGTGTGACAGCACCGCGCGCGTCACCGACGCGCGCACCGGCGGGTGCGTGTACCCGCAGTTCGCGCCCAGCTGGCAGCTGAGCGTGAACGACAGCAATGTGGCCGCCGTGGCCTGGCACGTCGACTGGGCGCAGCGGAACCTGAAGCACGCGTGGGGCGTGAAGGGCAAGGGTTATCCGCTGCACCGTACGTTCGACCAGGCGTTGCAGCGGGAGAACCGCCGCGAAGCCTGCGTACGCGGTGTGCCCCGCCCGCCGAACTCCGGCGGTCAGTCCTGCGACGAGTTCCCCATGGCGCAGACCCACGAGGGCGCCAGCAAGAACGCGGATTACAGCTGCCATTTCCTGAACGCCCGGCAGAACTCCAAGGAAGGCAGTCTGCGCAAGTCGTTCCTGAACGGCCAGCGGGTCCTTGAGCGCGACGCGTTCTGGGTCCAGGTGATCAAACCCTCCGGGGCGGTCGCACCCTCCCCGTACCGCACCAGCGACGTGGGCCTGTTGGGGCCGGTCGGCTGCGGGCAGGACTCCAACCCGTAAACCGCTCACACCACCGGCCTGACTGGTGTGAAGTGGATCGGGCCGCGCACGACGGGGGCAGACTCGAACACCAGGGGTCCGCCCCCGCTCCCTGCTCCCACGCCGGAAAGGATCCAGCCCATGGCACAGCTGATACAGCGCGCCACCACGCCTCAGGTGTTCATCGACGCGTCCACCGTCGACCTGGTGGACGAAAGCCTGGTTGCCGAGTTCGAGCCCGACTGGACCCACAACGGCCTGCTGGACGTTGACCCCGACGGCGGCGCGGCGAAGATCTTGTGTGGGCAAGAGGTCGGCCGCATCGCCGTCACCGCCGAACTGTGGAACGCGGCGCCTCCACTGAACCCCGTCCCCTGGCAGGACGTCGCGGAGGCGTCGGTGCACTGGCCGAGCGCGGTGCTGGACTTCGGCACCACCAGCGAAGACGAGGAGGGGACCGGCGGCACCGCTCTGACGCTGCCCGGCCCCGGCGACTACCGCATTCGCGTCTCCGGCAGGAACCGCGACGACGGCGACCCCCGGGACGACGACGCTCCTGCGGAGGAGTACCTGATCCAGGTGTGGGCCGCGGACCCGGCCGACCCCGATGTGCACAAGGCGACCAGCGAACACGGAGCCCTGTGGACCCGGTGAGGACCCGCGCCGGAGCGCTGCCTCGCGGTGCGGAACGGGCCGCCCCGGGGCGCACTGCGTGCCCTGATCGAAGCCTGCTACGAGGCAGTCGACGGCGGAGCGGGTGCAGGGCCTGGTGGGTGGTGAGGGACGGGCACGCCCCCGGTGTGGCGGCGCGCCACGGCGGACGACGAACCCTTCACGGAAGGGAGGCGCTCATATCGGCAGATGCCGGGCGAAGAACGACCGTACGAGGTGGCGAACGGCCGGCACGGTCACGCGCGGGTCTGCCCGGCCGACCATGGCGGCGCGTCCGGCGGCGGTCATCAGGCCGGCCTGGTGGAGCTGGGGGACCAGAGCCGCGTAGTCGGTGAAGACCCAGTGCGCGGTGTCGTCGAGCTGCCGCCGGGTGACGGGGCCCGCGTGAGCGAGGAGGGCTGCCCAGGACCGGTCGATCCGGGCGTCGCGGAAGCCGTCGGTGCCGGCCAGGAGCAGGGGCCGGTCCGTCCCCTGCCGGGCCACCGGCAGGAGTTCGCCGTCCAGCTGGTCGAGGTACCCCTCCAGGTTGACGGCGGCGGCGATCCGCCGGTCCTCGTGGAGCGCCTGCGCGACCGCGGTGCCGCCCGCGGAGTGCCCGTAGACCCCGACCCGGTCCAGGCCGAGGGCGTCGAGGACGAAGCGGAGGTCGGCGACCCGGGTGTCGATCACGGTGCGGAAGGTCGCCGCGTCGAGGTCGGGGCGCAGCTCGGTCGTCCGGATCCGGTCGCGGCCCGGCCGTTCGTCGGGGAACTCCACCTCGCTCGCGTCCCCGGGGTGGTCGACGGTGACGACGGTCCAGCCGTACGAGGCGAGGTCGATCGCCAGCGAACTGCCCATCGTGCGGGCGTCGCCGCCGCCGGGGCTGTAGATCAGCACGGGGCGCCGGCCGGGCAGCGGCGGGGCCCCGGTCCGGGAGTGGGTGAGGGTGGCCGCCCAGTCGACCCCGGCCTCCGGCAGGTGCGGATGGATCAGGTGGGCGAGGACGGCGAACTCCTTGGCGGCGCCGGGCGTCAGCTGCGGAACGCGCAGGAAGCCAGGGCCGGGGACGGCCGGCCGCAGGACGGTGACCATGAGCTCGCGTACGTCGATCCGGGGCTCCCACGGGTCGTTGCGGGAGCGGTCGACGAGGTGGAGGACCCGGGCGCCGACGGGGTACGGGCCGGTGGGCGCGGGCAGTCGGAGGAGGGGCGCGCCGGAGCGTCCGGAGGCCGAGGCGGAGCCGGGGGCGGCGGTCGTGAGGAACAGGGCGGCGGCGCCGGCGAGGGAGCCCTTGGCAAAGGAACGGCGGCCGGGTGTGAAGGAATTGGTCATGGACGGCATCCTGGGGGCGGGCGTGGTGCCGGGGCGAAGCTTGCGGCCGGGCTCGAAAGGCTTGCACGGAACAGGGAGATGTGCGTGATCCGGATCCATTTCACCGCGGACGATTTTGCCCGGGTGCGGTTCGCACCGCGGCCCTCGCCCGTACCCGAGCTGCACGCGGCCCTGATGATGCTGGGCACCCCGCACGAGGAACTGCTGTTCGGGCGCTGGCGGAACGGACTGCTGCGGAGACTGCCGGGCGCGGTCGAACCGCTCGCGGACCTGGTGCCGGACGGACTGGCCCCCACCTTCCTCGACGTCCTCGGCGACACGCTGGACGAGGGGGTCGCGCTGATCAGGGCAGCCCGCCCGGAGTTCGTGCGGGCCGGGCTCGAGCAGGTGTACGCGCGACGGCCGGCCCCGCCGTGGATCCGCGCCCTGCACGGCGGGGACGCCGACGCCTGGCGGACGTGGGACCGGGCGCAGCGCGCGGCATACGAGTCGGTACTCGCGCCCGTGTGGCCCCTGATCCAGGACCTGCACCGGACGGAGTTCACCCGCCATGCCCTTGCCGTCGCCGTACATGGCATCGGCGCCACCCTGACCGACCTGGCACCGGGGTCACGGCTGCGCGACGGAGTCTGGGAATGGCCCCTGCCGGGCGTCGAGGGTGTGCGGGAGGTACGGCTCGCCGGGCGCGGATTGATCCTGCGCCCGACTTTCCACTGGCGTCACGGCCCGCTCATCCAGGACCTGCCGGACCGCCCGGCGGCGCTCGCCTACCCGGCGGGCCGGGGGCTGCCGCCCGTCCCGGACAAGGGCGGCTCACCGGACGAGCCCCTCGCGGGAGTCCTCGGGCGCACGCGGCTCGCCCTGCTGCGCTGCTTGGACGAGCCGTGCACCACCACGGGTCTGGCGCGCGGAATCGGCGTCAGCAACGCGACCGCCTCCGCCCACGCCTCGGCCCTACGCGCCGCTGGTCTCCTCACTACCACCCGCACGGGCCGCTCGGTGCACCACGCGCGTACGCCGTTGGCGGAGCTGCTGCTGACCGGCGGCACGGCCGGCGGCTGACCCGGGCAGGGTGACGCGCTTGCCACCGGACCCGGGAGCGCACCGTTCCTGTACGTCGTCGTCGGCGAGGGCGGACTGCTCCGACTCCTCCGAACCAGCTCGAACGCCGCGTTCACGGCCGGAGCGGACTGGTGGTCTCTCCGGCCGCTGAGGAGCCCGCACCTGGCGTGTCCGCCGGCGTCTCACCGGGCGAGTTCGTTGTCGGCCGCCACCTCGCAGGTGGCGGCCGTGGACCGGCGTGCCGAGAGACCGAGCAGGCCGAGAGCGGTGAGGGCGGCCAACGAGGTGCCGGCCACCATCCACATCGCGGCCTGCATGCCGTGGGAGAAGACCTGGCCGTAGACCTCGCCGGCCTCCGGTCCGCTGAGGGAGGTGTGCTGTTGGAGCAGCGCCGTGGCGTGTTCCGGGTCGCCGACCACGGACCGGGTCCAGGGGCCGGTGGGTGCCTGGCGTTCCGCGAGTTCGGCGTTCAGGGTGCGTTCGCCCTGAAGGCGGTAGAGATTGATGGCGGCCGCCAGTCCGATGGCTCCGCCGAGGTTGTGGAAGGTCCAGGAGGAGCCGACGGCGAGCCCCGCCTGCCGCTCGGGCACGGCGGACAGCGCGGAGACGGTGGCGGGGCCGAGGATGAACGCCCATCCGATGCCCATGGCCACCAGCGCGAGGGCGAGGTATCCCATGGGGCTGTCGGGGGCGATCCGCGCGAGCAGCAGGGCCGAGACCGTGAACGCGGCGAAGCCCGCGGCCAGGAGCTTCCTGGGTCCGTAGCGGTCGGTCAGCCGGCCGACGCCCGGGGAGAGCGCCGCCATGACGGCGGTGCACAGCAGCAGCGCACCGGTGGCGTAACCGTCGTAGCTCCGTACGCCGCTGAGGTAGAGGGGCAACAGGAACAGTACGGTGGCGTAGAAGCAGGCCAGGGCGAAGTCGGAGACGACGGCGCCGAGGAAGGCGCGGTGGCGGAAGAGCCGGAAGTCGATGATGGGGTCGGCCGCGCGGCGTTCGACGGCGTGGAAGGCGACGAGCGAGGCCGCCGCGAAGGCCAGCAGGCCCAGGGTACGGGCGCTGGACCAGCCCCAGTGGTCGCCGAGGGTGAAGGCGAGGACCACGGCGGGGATGCCCAGGCTGATGAGCACGAGCCCGGGCCAGTCCAGACCGGGGGCGTCCTGGTCGCTGCGGGATTCCTTGACGCTGAAGGAGCACAGGACCAGGGAGACGGCGATGAGGGGGACGTTCAGCCAGAACACCCAGTGCCAGCCGACGGAGGAGACGATGACTCCGCCGAGCAGCGGGCCGACGGCCAGGCCGAAGCCGTTGACGCCGTAGAGGGCGCCGATGGCACGGCCGCGCTGCGACCGGGGGAAGGCGTTCTGGACGATGGCGCCCGTGGAGGTGTAGAGAACGGCTCCCGCGGCGCCCTGGAGGAACCGGAACCATGCTGTGTATCGATTCGTGAGTCATCTCTGAGTGCAGGCAGGGCCGCCGGGCGTTCCTCCGAAGACGGAGAGGAGCGCGTGGCGCCTCCGTCCCGGGGGAGGGGGCGCACCTCTGAACTCCTCATAGGCGCGCGCCCGCGTATCCACTCCCCGAGAGGCGCCCCACCTGCTCGGACAGGGTGACCGGGCCGCCCGATCCCGAATACGCCCGTGGGAGTCCGAGGGACTCCCTGGTCTGTGCCGCGGGCAACGCGACGGGCTACGACCCGCATGCGTGCGCGCCGGCCCTCTCGTCCCGTCGGGAAGCCAGGAGGACGGCGCGGTACCAGGCAGGTGGTGACGCTTCGTTTCCGAGGGCTCAGCGGCGCAGGGTGGTCTCCCGCCGCATGTGCGACAGTTTCTCGGGATTGCGCACGGCGTAGAGCCCGGTGATGAGGCCGTCGTCGATGCGCACCGCCACGACGGTGTCGATCTCGCCGTCCAGCCGGAGCGTCAGCGCCGGGTGGCCATTGACCTGTGCCGGCCGCAGTGACGCCACGGCGGCGACCTTGCCCAGTCCGCCGATCACCAGACGACCCACCTTGTCGGCCCCCACGACGGGCCGCGGGATGGCCTGCTTGACTCCGCCACCGTCACCCATGAGGACGACATCCGGTGCGAGGATGCCGACCAGGCCCTGGAGATCGCCCGTTTCGACCGCCCGTCGGAACGCATCGAGCGCGTCTCGGGTCTCGGTCGGGGAAACGCTCCCGCGCGGCCGGCGCGCCGCGACGTGTGCCCGTGCCCGGTGCGCGATCTGACGGACCGCGGCCGGGCTCTTGTCGACGGCTTCGGCGATCTCGTCGTACCCGAGGTCGAACACTTCCCGCAGCACGAACACCGCCCGCTCGGTCGGCGTGAGCGTCTCCATCACCAGCAGCATCGCCATCGAGACGCTGTCGGCCAGCTCGACGTCCTCGGCCACGTCCGGGGCGGTCAACAACGGCTCGGGCAGCCAGGTACCGACGTAGGACTCCCTGCGGCGGCCGAGCGTACGCAGCCGGCTCAGCGCCTGGCGCGTGGTGATACGGACCAGGTACGCACGCTGATCCCGTACCGTGCCGAGATCGACGCCCGCCCAGCGCAGCCAGGTCTCCTGCAGGACGTCCTCCGCGTCGGCGGCCGAGCCGAGCATCTCGTAGGCGACGGTGAACAGCAGGTTGCGGTGGGCGACGAACGTCTCGGTGGCGGCGTCCGCGCGTCCGCCGCCGGCGAGCTGCCCGGCCGTGTCCTCTGTGCGCTCGCTCTTCACCAGCTGCTCCTGCCTGTTCGCTCTCGACGGTGCCACGCGCACAAGACGCCGGTCCCCGCGGCTTTGTGACACCCGTGAGCGGTGGCACACGTCACACGACCGCCCCGTCACAAGGAGCGAGTCGCCGGCATCTCGTGTTCGTCCAGTGCAACACCACGAGTGAGGACGACGTCATGGACGCCCGATTCAACCTGTTCGACAACGAGATCGCCGTCAAGTTCGCCAAGCGGTTCGCCAACGCCGGCCTGGTGATCCACCAGTCGCCGCTGCCGAAGCCCACGCAGGAGCTGGTGTCGCTGCGCGCCAGCCAGATCAACGGCTGCGGTTGGTGCATCGACATGCACACCCAGGAGGCCGCAGCCGCCGGTGAAACCTCGGTGCGGCTCAACCTGGTCGCCGCCTGGCGCGAGTCCACCGTGTTCACCGAGGCCGAGCAGGCCGCACTGGCGCTCACCGAAGAGGGCACCCGGCTCGCCGACGCCCACCACGGCGTGTCCGACGAGACCTGGGCCCAGGTACGCAAGCACTACGACGACGACCAGATCGCCGCGCTGGTCTCCTTGGTCGCCCTGATCAACGCGGCCAACCGGCTCGCCGTGATCGTGCACCAGCAGGGGGGTTCCTACGAGCCCGGCATGTTCGCCGCCACGTTGAGCTGACCGGCAGGCGATCCGGCCCGGCCCAGGATCACTCGATCCGGGCCGGGCCGGCGTATGTCCGGGCGCGCCCAAGGAGGCGTGCCACCGAGGCGGTCGCGGCGCGGGCGCCCCGCCGGCCGGACGATGGGACCGTCAGGTCGTACGAAGCGGTGGTCGGTCAGTCCTGCTCCGCGCCCGCCAAGGAGGCCCGGTAGGCGCGGACCGTGGGCGAGCGGTAGGCGGACGCCACCCGGAGCAGGCCGCCGATCTCCTCGGCCAGGTCCTCCGCGCCCGGTCCGCCGAGATCGGCCGTCTGCGCCCGAGGCTCCTGCCCCGCGCCCCGGGCGTGCAGCGCGGCGGCCAGCCAGCAGGCGGTCATGTGCGCCTCGACGAGCTCCTCGGGCACCGACCGCTCGGACACGTGCCGGCGGACCACGTCCAAGGTGGCGGGCGGAACGTAATTGCGCAGCACGATCATCGCGTCCCGGATCTCGATGACCCTGCGGTACAGCAGCAGTTGGAGGGGGACGGCCACCGCCCCGAGCCGGTTGCCCGGCCGCAGGACGACGTCGGGAGTGGTCGCGGTGAGGTCCTGCCACAGCGGGTCCAGACCCCGGTAGGACCTGCGGTCCGCCAGGTGCGCCCGGAGCTGCGCCCCCACCGGCAGTGCGACGCCGAGGGCCATGAAGGCCGCCTCGACACCCGTCACGGGCGAGAACAGCGGGGCGAAGAACGCCGAGCGCGTGTGCAGGTAGAACAGCTTCAGGACCCACAGCAGCGAGGCCAGGAGAATGCCGGTCCCGAACAGCCGCAGCCCGTAGCGCAGCAGCCGCGGTGTGCCGGGCCTGCCGTAACTCCAGCACACGAACCCGCAGGTGGTGTCCGCCGCCAGGTGGAAGGCGAAGAACACCCACCAATAGGAGTCCGGCACGCCGGGGATGTCCGGCGAGGGCGCGATCCGGTTACGGGCATGGGCCGGCGCGCCGAGATCCAGCAGCACCAGGGTGACCATCACCGCCGCGGCCGCGCCGAAGACCACGCCGCCGCGTCGGCGACGCCCCGCCGCGCCGAAGATGAACCACAGCACCGCCGCGGCGTCGACGATGCTGAGCAGATGGGTGGTCAGGTCGACCCAGTGCGGGCCGGGCACGAGGTGCGCCAGCACCGCCGTCACCGGTTCCAGGTGCAGGGACATCGCCAGCGCGATCATCACGACGGCGAACCACAACGGCCGCTGCTCGCGGTGGCGCACCCCTTGCGGGGCACGGATGACGGCCGCCGTCCACAGCGCGATGATGCCCGCGTTCTCCAGCCAATCGCCCTCTAACCATGCGAACATGACGCCCCCGTGGGCCGGGCGGGACGCAGACCCATCGCCGACTCCAGGCCGCCCAGCATGCCCGACAGCAGGGTCGGCGCCGGTACGCGGCCGGCGGCTTCGAGGATCAGGGTGGCGATCATCTCCGCCTCCTGTTCCTGCTCGTCGCCGTAGGCGATCCGGGGCAGCACACGGCGCACCGACCCGGGGTCGGCGATGTCGAGGTGGCGCCGCAGTTCGATGTCGTCGGCCACCGACCGGTGGTTGCAGACCAGATGGCCGATCTCGTGGACGATGATGTGTTCCTGGTGCAGGGGGCTGGTCTGGGCGTCGTAGAGGATGAAGTCCTCCGACTCGACCGACAGCAGCAGCCCCGACGGTGTGCCGGGGACCGTCGGCGTGGGAAGGGCGAGCAGCCGCAGTGGCCGGCCGCGTTCCTCCGCCAGGCGGGCGCAGAGCGCCTGGGCCGAGAACGGGTCCGGCACGGGAATCGAGCCGATCACCTTCTGGCATCGGCGGCGCAGATTCCGCCAGTGCATCTCAGTCGTCTCTCCACGGCTAGCAGGGACGGGGGGACACCTCACCCGGTAGCCGCGCGCCGTCACGGTGTCACCGTCACACCGCGGCGGCCGCCGGCCCGGACACCTTTCGCGCAGGCGTTACGGCTCCTTCGCTGCACCGTCTCCAGAACCACGACCGGCAGCATCACGAGCCCCCCTCGTACGTATGCCTGAGCCCGGTTGATCGTAGATCCTTTCCGGGTGTCCGGCTAGGTCTCGCCGCCGACTCGCCGTGCCGCAGCGGGAGTTCCGGACGCCTCGGGCCCGCTCGGGGAAGCCGCCGGGGAGGGCGGTCGCGGGCGGGTGCGGTCGCGGGGCAGACAGCGGGTGACGCCGCGGGCGAGCGGTTCGGTCCAGCGCGCGGAGAGCGGTCCGGCGACGACCAGGACGAGGACGTAGGCCGTGGCCAGGGGCCCGATGCGCGGCTCGGTGCCGGCGGCCAGCCCGGCGATGACGACGGAGAACTCGCCCCGCGCGACCAGGGCCCCGCCCGTGCGCCAGCGGCCTGCCGTCCCGGCGCCGGCACGCCGGGCCGCGTACCAGCCGGTGGCCACCTTCGTCAGCGCGGTGACCAGGGCGAGGAGCAGCGCGGGGCCGATGACCGGAGGGATGTCCGCCGGGTCGGTACTCAGGCCGAAGAAGACGAAGAAGACGGCGGCGAAGAGGTCGCGCAGCGGGAACAGCAGGCGGTGCGCCCCTTCGGCGACCTCGTCCGAGAGGGCGATGCCGATGAGGAACGCGCCCACGGCCGCCGAGACATGGAGTTCCTCGGTCAGGCCGGCGACCGAGAGCGTCAGCCCGAGGACGACCAGCAGGAGGATCTCGGGGTTGTCGCAGGAGACGGCCCGGCTGATGAGGTGGCCGTGCCGCACCGCGACGTAGAAGACGGTGGCGACCGTGCACAGGGCGATCAGCAGGGTGAGGCCGCCCTCGGTCAGGCTCACGCCGGCGAGGAGGGTGGTCAGGACGGGCAGGTAGAGGGCCATCGCCAGGTCCTCGATGACCAGGACGCCGAGGAGGACCGGGGTCTCGGGATCGCCGAGCCGGCCGAGGTCGCCCAGGACCTTGGCGATGACGCCGGAGGAGGAGATCCAGGTGACTCCGGCCAGCGCCACCGCGGCGGTCGCTCCCCAGCCCAGGAGCAGTGCGGCGACCGCGCCCGGCACCGCGTTGAGGAGGAAGTCGACGGCGCCGGAGGGGTACTGGGTCCGCAGGCCGGCCATCAGCTCGGAGGCGCTGTACTCCAGGCCCAGGAGGAGCAGCAGGAGGGTGACGCCGATGTCGGCACCGGTGGCGACGAACGCCTCGCTCGCGCTGAGCGGGCGTATGCCGCCGACGCCGAAGGCGAGTCCGGCGAGTAGGTAGAGAGGTATGGGGGAGAAGCCGATCCGCCGTGCGAGGCGGCCGAGGAGTCCCAGGGCGAGGATGACGGCCCCGAGTTCGATGAGCAGCGCGGTGGGGTGGTGCATGGGCGGCGGTCCTCCGGCGGTGAAGGCGGTGGAACGGGACAGGGGAGAGGGAGGCGGCGGCGTCAGGGCGTTGCGGGGTGCCGCCGGGCCAAGGGATGCGGGTGGTGCGGGAGGGGGCCGTTCGGGGGCGGTCCGGGTGGGACGGGGTACGGCGAGGTGCGCGTGTACGGCGTCGCGGCGTCGCACGGGGTGGTACGGCGGCATGCGGGGGGAGCGGGGGAGGTGTGCGGCGGCGTGAGGAGGCGTCAGCCGACGGCGAGCGGGCTCAGTCGGTGGCGGTCCGTATCGGGGACGCTGTTGCGCGCCCGGGCGTCGATGCGTACGGACCGGCTCAGGTGCGGGACGGGTGAGGGGACGGGCGCGGTGGCGGCGGGCGCGCTCACCACGTGGGTGCCCGGCTCCATCGGATGCCCTCCGTCGAGTCGGCGTCCCGGGGACACCGGCGGATTCCTGACCTGAGACGAGCACGTGGGCTGCTCGAGGGAGCGATGCCCAAGGCTCGGGAGAGCAGCCTAGCGGGCATTACTCTAGGAAAAACGGCATCATTTCGCGTAAAGGCCAAGAATTCACGGCCCGTTGTGCGCTCGTGCGCCGTGAGCTCTCCTCATGCGCGGATCAGTGTGACGCGTGGGGCGGAGTGCTTCTTGAGGGTGGATGGCCCGGCTTCGTCGGAAGAGATGCGGAATGTGGTGTTCCGAGGGTAGATGTGAAGTGGTGGTGGGTGGGAGGATTCCGGCGTGACAGATCATGATCATGGCGCGGGTTTGTTGTCGGGTCGAGTGGTGCTGGTATCGGGGGCGAGCAGCGGGATCGGTGCCGCAGCGGTAAGGGTCTTCGCGCGGGAGGGCGCCGTCGTGGTGCTCGCCGCGCGGCGCGAGGACCGCCTCGCCACGCTGGTGGACGAGGTACGGAAGAGCGGTGGTGAGGCCGAATACGTGGTGACCGACGTGTCACGGGGCGACGAAGCCCGGCGCGCGGTGGACTTCGCGGTGGAGCGGTACGGGCGTCTGGACGCGGCGTTCAACAACGCGGGGATCGGCTGGGACCGATCTCCGCTGCACCTGATGGGCGACGAGGTCTATGACGAGGTGATGGACACCAATGTGCGCGGCGTATGGAATCTGATGCGCCATGAGATCGCGGCCATGCTGGAGACCGGCGGCGGAGCGATCGTCAACAACAGCAGTGTCGCCGGATTCCAGGCCATTCCCGCCGCGGCTCCCTACATCGCGTCGAAGCACGCGGTGATCGGCCTGACGAAGGCCGCGGCGGCGGAATACGCCGGGCAGGGCATTCGCGTGAACACGGTCGCTCCGGGGACGACGCGCAGCGAGATCATCGAGGGCTGGTTCGAGCGCAATCCCGGCATGGAGAAGGAATTGCACCGGGCCACGCCGCAGGGCCGCACGGCGGCACCGGAGGAGATAGCGGAAGCCGCCGCGTGGCTGTGCAGCGACCGCTCCTCCTTTGTGACGGGGGTGGCGTTGCCGGTGGACGGCGGGTACACGATGGTCTGACCGTCCCGCCCCTTCCGCCTTTCCCCGGGACCGCCGGGGAACCAGCCACACCGGCACGTCGTCGCGACGTGCCGGTGGGACGTGCACGCAGTCGCGCGTATCATCCCCGCTCATCGCGGAGAGCGGTGGCGAGAGCCTGCCGGCGCAGTTCGCGCAGATGGCCGAGGTCCTCGCGGCGCTTTCCCCGCAGGACCGCCTGCTGGGCGTCGCCCTGTGCCCGTCGCACCGCCGCGTCCAGCCGGACCTCTCGCTGGCAGGACGCGTCCTGTACGGCCTGCTCGCGCAATTCCCCGCGCACGGTGGCGGTGGCACGCCGGTCGCCGTCCACTGTCCGCAGCAGCGCCACGGCGTCGGGAACGACCGCCTCCAAGGACGTGGCCGGGAAGCGCGCGTCGTGCATGCAGTCGGCCCAGGCGCGTTGGGCTCCGGCGAACGGTGGTAGTCGGGATCACGCCAAGAACGATCCCCGTCGGCGCGACCGGAATCACTGGTTCCCGGCCAGCTGCGTAGGGCGGCCGCGAAGGGGTACCCGGGCCCGGCAGGAGGTGCGCATGGCCGACCCGTGGGAGGTGTGCATGGCGGCTCCGGCCGACGGGCCCGACGGGCTCTCCGACTACCACCGCAAGCGCGACTTCTCCAGGACCGGGGAGCCGCGCGGCGGGCGCGGTGCCGACGCGGACGCGCGGCGGCCCCGGTTCGTGGTGCAGATCCACGACGCGAGCCGGATGCACTTCGACTTCCGCCTGGAGGTGGACGGTGTCCTGAAGTCCTGGGCGGTCCCCAAGGGCCCGTCCGGCGATCCGCGGGACAAGCGCCTGGCCATGCCCACGGAGGACCACCCGATGGAGTACCGCGACTTCGAGGGCGTGATCGCGAAGGGCGAGTACGGGGGTGGCACCGTCCTCATCTGGGACGAGGGCACGTACCGCAATCTGACCACGGACCGCGCGGGTGAGGAGATCCCGATGGCCCGGGCGCTGGAACGCGGCCACGCCTCGTTCCGGATGGACGGCACCAAGCTGCACGGCGGCTACTCGCTCACCCGGATGCGCGACGCCCGGGACGAGGCGTGGCTGCTGGTCAAGCAGAAGGACGAGCGCGCCACCGACCGCGGCACACCCGACCCCACCAGGGCCCGCTCGGCGCGTACCCACCGCACACTCCGGCAGGTGGCCGCCGACGCGCCGGACGACCGCCCGGGAGCGCGGCCATGACCGCCGAGGCGACCCTCCGGGCGGGCCGGCGCAGCGTACGGATCAGCCGCCCGGACAAGGTGCTCTTCCCCGGTGACGGGATCACCAAGGCCGACCTGGCCGCGTACTACCGCACCGTCGCCCCGCGCATGCTGCCGCACCTGCGCGGCCGGCCGCTGATGCTGGAGCGCCACCCGGACGGGATCGACGGCCCGGGATTCCTGCAGAAGGAGCTGCCGGACCACTTCCCCGACTGGGTGCACCGTGCCGAACTGCCCAAGGAGGGCGGCACCGTCACGTACGTCGTCTGCGACGACACGGCCACCCTGGTCCTCCTCGCCGGCCAGGCGTGCGTCACACCGCACCGGTGGACGGCGAAGGCGGACCGGCCGGACTGCCCCGACCGGATGGTGTTCGACCTCGATCCGCCCGGGGACGACTTCGCCCCAGTGCGCGACGCCGCCCTGCTGCTGCGGGAACTGCTCGACGAGCTCCGGCTGCCGTCGACGGTGATGACGACCGGTTCGCGCGGGCTGCACGTCCTGGTCCCGCTGGACCGCCGGACGCCCTTCGACGACGTCCGGTCCTTCGCCCGTGACCTGGCAGGCCTGCTCGCCGCCCGCCACCCCGGCCACCTCACCACCGAGCCGCGCAAACAGGCCCGCCGGGGCCGCCTCTACCTCGACGTGCAGCGCAACGGCTACGGGCAGACCTCCGTCGCCCCGTACGCGGTGCGCGCCCGGCGCGGCGCTCCGGTGGCCGCACCGCTGAGCTGGCCGGAGGTCGACGACCCGCAGCTCACCTCCGGACGGTGGACCCTCACCACCATCGGCGAACGGCTCGGCCACGACCCCTGGCGGGACAGTCCCCGTGGCCGCTCCCTGGGCCCGGCCCGGCGTGCGCTGGAGGCACTGCGCGACGGCGCCGCGCCACCGCGCTCCGGGCCTCCCGCTCGTGACCGTTCGTAGGGCGGTCCCGGCACGGCGCGCGCGGACAAATTGAGTCCCGTGGGGCGTGGGGGACGGCTAGGGTCGTCCCATGACCGCCAATCCCGCTCGGAGCGTGGACCACGAGTCCCTGCCCAAGGCCGAGTTCGCCTTCCCGGGACCGCTCCGTGACCGGCTCGTCTCCGCGATCCTCGACGGTTCCAAGACCGCGACCACCGGACTGCTCGCCGACTACGAGCACGAGGGCGACCCGCTGCCGTCCGTCGGCGAACGGTCGGTGGTGGTCGACTCCGAAGACCGCCCGGTGGCCGTCATCGAGGTGACGGACGTGCGCGTCGTGGCCTTGCGGGACGTGGACCTCGCTCACGCGGTGGACGAAGGCGAGGGCTGTACCACCGTGGCCGGGTGGAGAGCGGATCACGAGGAGTTCTGGCACGGCGAAGAGATGCGACAGGCGCTGGGCGATCCGCGTTTCACCGTGAACGACGCCACCCCGGTGATCCTGGAACGCTTCCGCGTGGTCGCCCGCCTTCACACGTAGTCGAAGAACCGGTGCCACCACAGCTCCTGCCAGTCCTCCAGCTCGCTCGGACCGTCGTACGCCCGCCTCAGGATGTGCCCGGGAACGAAGGTGCAACCGAGTGCCGAGGAAACGGCCTCGATCCGCTCGCGGTCCTCTTCGCGCAGGTCGTCGACAGCCCGTGCCGAGTCGCGAGCGAGACCACCGGCGCTCGCCGTGGTCAGACCGAAATTGCTGAGCCTGACGACCACGAACGCGTCGCTCTCCGTGGCGGCGGCCGGAATGACGATGCTCCCGTGGAATCCGGCGTCCTCCACTCCGCGATCGACGTCGCAGACGCAGTCGAATTTCTCGTCGAGCAGTGCGGCGAGACCGTCGAACCGGGCTCGGGTGACGGCAGCCTCGTAATCGTCGGGGAATTCCCGGTGATCCGGGCTGTCCAGTTTCCGCAGGAGCGACAGGACGTGCTGGTCATCGGTGTTCATGTACGGCCCAATTCTCGCTGCGAAGGGGACGGCTGTCCGGCCCGGACAGCCTGTCACCACCGGCCGAGCTTCGAGCGGGCAGGTGTGCGGCCGGGGCGTCGTGCCGGAGGCGCGCATGATGTTTGCGGTACTCGCTCGGCGTCAGCCCGTACTGCCTCTTGAAGGCCCGGCTGAACACCGTGGCGTCGCAGAAACCCCACCGTGCGCAGATCCCGCTCACACTCCGGTCCGCCGACGACGGATCGGCCAGGTCGGCCCGGCAGCGTTCCAGCCGCTGTACGCGGAGGTACCCGCCGACCGTCGAGTCGTCCTGCCGGAAGAGGTGATGCAGGTATCTGACGGAGACGTGGTGGGCTCTGGCGATGAGCAGCGGCGACAGGGCGGCGTCCACCAGGTGACCGTCGATGTACGCCTTGATGTCCCGCAGGAGAGCGGCCTGCCGCGGCTCGACCGCGGCGAGCCGTGCGCCGGCCGCGCCGGTGACGCGTGAGCAGCTCAGGCCGGTGAGGAAGGCGAGCGCCAGGTCCACCGCGGCCCGGCCCAGCCAGCCCGCCTGGGAAGGAGCGACCTCCACCGCGCGGCTCGCGAACTCTTCGAGGAGCTGGGCGAGGAGCGCGGCCGCTACGCTGTCCGCCGGCACCGGACGCGCGGCCAGATCGTCCAGTGTGCCCACCGATACCGGCAGGGCACAGCGGGGAAGATGCAGGGCCGTCGCCCGGGACGCGGCACCGCAACCCATGGGCGCCGCCGCGGCGAAGGGCTCCGCAGCGTCCCACAGCACGAGGTCGCCGGGTGCCAGGCGGGCGGTGCCGCGGCGTGATCGCAGCACCAGCGGCCCGTCGGAGACGAGGACCAGCCGCCACCCTCCCGGCACGGGCCGGGCGACCGCGGGGAGCGCGTTGCCGGAGACCGGTGCGGGAAACCGCAGAACGGTGATACGGGCCGGTCCCAGCTCCAGCTCCGCACGGTCGAGAGCCGGCGCCCCCTGCGCGCTGTCGCTGTCCCTGCGATCGGCGGAAGTGGGAGTCGATTGCATAGGCATGACACTAGGTCGGGGCCGCGGCCGGGCAGTACAGCGCACGATGGAGATCCCCGGTAAACCTCAGCGGTACGCGCAGAGAAAGGCCACGTAGCCGGTCGCCGCAGTCAGCAGCAGGCCCCCCGTGGTCGCGGCCACACGTGTGAAGAGGAAGGCATAGCGCCCGGTCAGTACCTTCCGGTCGGCGGCGCGGCGGGCCACCAGGAGGGCCGGTGCGAGCACGAGTACATGCACCGACCACCACGACAGGCCGAAGGCCCACGACGCCTTCGCCTCCGTGTACACGGTGACGAGGGGAGGCACGATCGCCGTGCTCAGTATCAGGTGAACGGCCAGGCACCGATACCAGGTCTCGTCACCACCTCGGCGCCGGGAGGTCCATCTGGCAAGGACGAGGGTCAGAAGGATCACCGGCCCTCCGGTCACGCTCAGCAACAGCGAGAGGGGGACGGCGTAGACACACGCGAGGAGGACGGCCCCGGCGCCCTCGTACAGTGCGTGGCCCAGACCTGTTCTCGGGTTCGGGAAGCCCAGCACGAGCATTCCGAACATGAGGAGGACGCTTTCCGCCGCCAGGCTCACGACGGCCGCCCATAGCGCCGCGGACCAACCGGCGGTGATTCCGCCCGGCCGCGTCAGGACGGTGCGTGAGCGCGCTGCTTGCTGTACTGCCATGGTGATGATGCCCCTCTTGCCAGTACCCATGATCTCCCGTACGCCCGCCGGGACCGGACCCAGGGGGCGCCGGGCGGCGAGGCCGCCCTCACGCGGCTCCCGAGGCCATGGCCAGCCCCAGCAGGACCGCGAAGCCGATCGGCAGGAGCGACAGGCCCACCGCGGCGACGGCCACGATGACGCGCAGTGCGCGCAACGACCGGTGGTGCGGCAGCGCCCACGCGCACACCAGGAGCAGCAGGCTGACCAGGAGCACGTTCTGCCCGTAGCCGTCACGGTGGTACAGCGCGTACTCCCCGGCGAGCGGGGGGACCGCCAGCAGCGAGGCCGTCAGTGGGGCCGCCCACCAGGACGGGTCCTTTTCGCGGCGGGGCTTGAGTTCCGGGGGCGATGCGATGAGGTGAACCATGCGCCCAGTCCATCCCACCGGGGCGGCCGTGCGGATCCGTCGGCGTACTCATATCGGCGCGCGCGAATACCCAGTGGCCGGTACCGCCGCTCCGAAGCGGCAGAGCCGGCGGCAGGGCGGGATCCTGGGCCCGGAGACGGCGAAGGCCATCATGAACTACCAGCGGGCCGAAGGACTCGTCGTCGACGGCATCGCCGGCAGGATGACCAAGGCCGCGCTGACCGCGGGCGGTTCGCTGCCGACCCCGCGGCCGTTCGTCGTCCAGCGTCCGGCGGCCGGGAAGCCGACGCCACCGAGCCTGTACGACAAGGCCAAGGACGGGGCGTGCGGTGCCCTCGGTGAGGGTACGGGCGCACTCGCCGGCACAGCGGTCGGTGTCGCCACGGCCGAGACGGGGCCGGGAGCCGTGGTCGCCGGAGCGATCGTGGACTTCGGCACGAAGAGCTTCATCACCAACGGCTGCAAGTGGGCGCTGGCCATCGACGCGGCCCACTGAGGGCGGCGGGCGAACGGGCGGAGTACACCGATTTCGTGCCCGCCATGGGAATACCGGCGGTGAGGGTTTCAGGCCGGACCGGGGGAGCAGCCGGGTACCGTCATGCGCTCGACGTCGGTGGTGAGCGAGTCGAGCCAGGCGAGGGCGGCGAAGAACCGCGGCGGGGCGGAACCCGGCGGCGCCTGGGGCATGGCAGCGGGTCCGGGCGCGGGCGGCCCGCCCGCCGCCTGATCCGTACCCGCCCACTCCGCCGCCCGTCGCAGCCACGTGGCCACCCCGGCCGCTCGGCCACGCAGCCCCGCCCCGTCCTCTTGTCCGAGAACCGGACCTCCGCGGCCGAGAAGCCGCCGCGAACCCCACAGCACGTGATGGCCCGTCATCATGGCCGCCTGCCAGTCCGGAGCGGCGCCGACGGGCACCCGGGGCTCGCTCTGGTGCTGCGCGAACGCGGACTCCGCAAGCGACAGCGCGTGCTGGAGCGGCCGGTCGTCGGATGAGCTTGCCGGCTCGCCCGCCACCACGGCGGCCGTGGTGCTCTCGACCGTCTCGGCGGCCGTCGTCAGCAGCAGGGCCACCGCCCGCTGCAGCTCCCGCTGCGCCCCCCGCGGCCAGGCGAGGAGCCCGAACACGATGCCGATCAGGCTGCCGACGACCACGTCCAGGATCCTGATCTCGGCCAGCCGCCACGTCACGGGGGCCAGCTGCGCGAAGACGAAGGCCACGACGAGGGTGAACATGCCCTGGGACCAGCCCACGCCCCGCACCGGCCCCACCCGGAACCCGACGAGCATGACGACCGGCAGAGCGACGGCATAGACGGTGGTACGGCCACCGACCAGGGCCAGTACGGCGGCGGTCGCCAGGGCGCCGAGCAGCGTGCCGGTGAGCGCCTGGCGTACGGCCGCCCGGGTCTGGGCGGCCGTGGTCCGGGTCAGGCTGAGGACGGCCAGCATCGCCCAGAAGCCGTGGGGCAGTGACTCCACGCCCGCGATCGTACGGGCGGCCGCGAGCGCGAGGCTGATCCGGACGGCGTTCTGGAAGTGCACGGACCGAGGCCCGGCGTGTGCCGCCAGCCGGTGCCACCACAGGCGGGGGGCGCGCTGACCGGCGTACCAGAAGCGGCCGTGATCGGTCCCGGCCGGCGCCCGCGCGCGCCGGCCCCGTACCGCCAGTTCCGCCGCCGTCGAGAGGGTCACGGTAGCGTCCGCCACCTCCAGCAGTGCCGCCCGGCGCCGGCCCCGCGCCGCGGTCGAGGGATGCTCCTCCGCTGCCGCGGCCTCCTCCCTTACGTGCCGCAGGGCACCGGCCGCGTCGGTCGCCTTGTCCGTGCCGCCCAGCAGGGCCGCGGTCCCGGCGGCGGCCCGGCCGACCGCGAGCAGAACCCCGGATCCCTGCTCCGGCGGCGGGTGGCCCGGCGGCGCGGGAAGGGAGACCAGGCGGGCGAGGAGCGTGCGGGCGGCCAGGCCCGCATGGGTGAGCGCGCGGTCCCGCAGGCCCGGCCCGGCGGGACGTTCGGCCTCGGCGACCCGGAA
>NZ_JAGGOL010000205.1 GCF_018614525.1 Streptomyces sp. ISL-11 | reverse complement strand
GCCGAGGCCGAGCGGCCGGCCGAACCGGTGGCATCCGAGCCGCCCGCCGCGGAGCCGCCCGCCGATCCGTACGGGGGGCCCACCGCCGACCCGTACGCGGCCGTGCCGCACCAGCAGCAGTACGGCGGCGACGGCTGGGACGCCCAGGGCCGGCCGGGCGGCTACGGCGGGCAGTACCAGGAGGGCGCCTACGACGGCTCGTACCCGCAGCAGGACCCCTACCAGGACGGCTCGTACCCGCAGCAGGGCCAGTACGCGGCGGACCCGTACGCGGCCGGTGCCTACGACCCGTACGGCTACACCGGGCAGCCCTATGACACGACGTACGGCGGCACGACGCGGCCGCACCGCGACGGGAGCGAGCAGCAGTGAAGCGCACCACCCTGTCCCTGTTCGGTGTCTCGGCGGCGCTGGCCGCCGTCACGGGCGTCGCCGTGGTCGCCGGCCCGGCCGACAGCGCCCGTACGGCCCGGGCGGCCGAACGGCTGCCGGTGCAGCGGTCCACGGCGCTGTGCCCGGCACCCACCTCCTCGGACGTGGCGGAGACGACGTACACGGCGTTCACCCCGGGGCCTGCGGGGGCGGGCGGGAAGAAGACGGCCGCCGACCTGGTCGCGGCCGCGGCCGGCGGCCGGAAGGACGACGCGGCCAAGGGCGCGAACGGCAAGGACGCCAAGGACAAGAAGAAGGACGGCAAGGACGACAAGGGCGCGGTCGCGCCCGGCACGACCGTCCTCTCCCTGAAGGAGCCCGGCAAGCCCGCCACGGCCACCACCGGCCGCTCCGACGCCCCGGCCCTCATCGGTGGCGCGGAGGGCGCTCTCGCACCCGGCTGGAGCGTGCAGCAGACCACCGTGGTGAGCGCGGGCAGCGGACGCGGCCTGCACGGGCTGAGCTGCACGGCACCCGACACCTCCTTCTGGTTCCCCGGCGCGAGCACCGCCAAGGGACGCCAGGACTACGTCCACCTGACCAACCCGGACAGCACGGCGGCGGTCGTCGACCTGGAGCTCTACGGCAAGGACGGCCGCATCAAGGCGGCCGTCGGGGAGGGCATCACCGTCCCGCCCCGCTCCACGGTCCCGGTCCTCCTGTCGACGCTGACGGACGCGCCCGCGGACAGCGCGACGCTGCACGTGGCGGCCCGCTCCGGCCGGGTGGGCGCGGCGGTGCAGGCGTCCGACGACAAGGCCGGCGGCGACTGGTTGCCGGCCTCCGCCGGGCCGGCCGCGAGCGCCGTGCTGCCGGGCATCCCGGCCGACGCGACCTCGGTGCGGCTCGTCGCCTTCGCCCCCGGTGCGGACGACGCCGACCTCAAGCTGCGGTTCGCCGGGCCGAACGGTTCGATCACCCCGGCCGGCCACGAGACGCTGCACGTCAAGAGCGGCATGACGACGGCCGTCGACCTCGGTGACCTCACCAAGGGCGAGGCGGGCTCGCTCCTGCTCACCGCGGACGGCGGCGGCGCCCCGGTCGTGGCGGCGCTGCGGGTCACGCGCGGCAAGGACGACAAGCAGGAGACGGCGTTCATCCCGGCCACAGCGGCGATCGAACGGCGCGGCACCGTCGCCGACAACCGCGCCAAGGCCACCACGCTGGCCCTCGTCGCTCCCGGCAAGGAGGCGGCGCAGGTGAAGGTGACCTCCTCGGCGGGCAGCGAGGGCGGCAGCCCGGTCAGCAAGAGCTACACCGTCAAGGCGGGCACCACACTGACGGTGGAACCGCCGCAGCCCTCCGGGGCCAAGGGGTCCTACGCGGTGACCGTGGAGCGCGTCTCCGGCGGCCCGGTGCACGCGGCGCGGATGCTGGCGCTGCCGAAGGACGGGCTGCCGATGTTCACCGTCCAGCCGCTGCCGGACGACCGTTCCACGGTGGCGGTGCCGAGGGCGGAGCAGGACCTGTCGATGCTCAACCGCTGACCCGGCCCTGCGCGTGCCCGGGCGGGACTTCGGCTGCGGGCCGTCTTTGCCGCCTGCGGCGGCGGGCGCCCTGCGGGCGCGTCCTCAAACGCCGGACGGGCTTGATTGCGCTGGGCTCAGCCGCTTTCAAGCCCGTCCGGCGTCGAGGGCACCACCCACCCCGCAGCGGCGGTGCGGACGACACGGCCCGCAGTGCCCGCTCACACGATCCGCCGGACCCGGCCTAGTCCTGCCCGTAGCGCGGATCCACCGACTCCGGGGCGAGCCCGAGGAGTTCGGCGACCTGTTCCACCACGACCTCGTGCACGAGCAGGGCGCGCTCGTCGCGGGTCTTGGTGCGGATCTCCACCGGGCGGCGGTAGATCACGATCCGGTCGGGCGCGTCACCATGGGCGGCGACGTACCGGCCGAGCGGCACGGACTCGCCCTCGAAGTCGAAGACGTCCAGCCCGTCCGGATCGCTGCGCGCGCCGCCGGAGTCGCGGAGGGTGACCGGCACCTCGCGGACCACGAAGTCGACCGCGGAGAGCTGCGGCCAGCGCCGTTCGAGCCGCTCCGCCGAATCCTGCACCAGGTCCACGAACGCCTCGCCGCGGCTGACCGACAGGGGCACTTGGGGCGGGGCGATCGGGCCGCGCATGCCCCGTCCGTGGCGGTCGCGGTGGCGCGGGCGAGGCTCGGAGCGGCGAGGAGGTACGGGGTTGTCCATCACTCCTGAGGGTATCCGCCGGCCGGCCGCCCGCACGCGGTGATCGGCTATCCGCGCATGTCGCCGGATGAACATTTCGGTCATCTACGCGATCGATTGGAGCCGGGTGCGGGATCGGACGACCCATGCCGAATGACACGGTGTAGGTGGGTTCATGACAGATTTTGCCCACGGCGGCGTACGCTCCCGGGGTCTCCCCGCAGGTCAACCGGCCGGTGGCGAAACGGCGTCCACAGGACGAACCGGGACGACACGGAGGAGTGAGCGGGGGGAGTGTCGTCGCGGACCGCTCAAGAGTGCGGTACCGTCCAACCTCGTGAGCCCTGTACGTCGCTGTTCGCGCACCGCGTGCGGCCGCCCGGCCGTCGCGACGCTGACGTACGTCTACGCCGATTCGACCGCCGTTCTCGGACCGCTCGCCACCTACGCGGAACCCCACTGCTACGACCTGTGCGCCGAGCACTCCGAGCGGCTGACCGCGCCCCGCGGCTGGGACGTGGTCCGGCTCGCCCTCGACACCGGCCCCGCCCGCCCCAGCGGCGACGACCTCGAAGCGCTCGCCAACGCCGTCCGCGAGGCGGCCCGCCCGCAGGAACGTCTCGCGAGCCCGAACACCACGCCCGGCGCCGTCGGACCCAACGGCCTTGAGGCCGACCCGATGGAGGTCGCCCGCCGAGGCCACCTCAGGGTGCTGCGCTCGCCCGACTCCTGACGCACCGCCGCCCGTACGGCCCGTTTACGATCCGTCCCGCGTCTGGAATGTCGGTCCCTCCGGGTAGGTTTGTCTTCCTGTTCCGGACTCCAGGAGGGGTTGGCTGTGGCTGATCTGTCGCAGATCGTGAAGGCGTACGACGTGCGCGGCGTCGTCCCCGACCAGTGGGACGAGGCGCTGGCCGAGCTGTTCGGTGCCGCGTTCGCCGAGGTGACCGGGGCGGACGCGATCGTGGTCGGCCATGACATGCGGCCGTCCTCGCCCGGCCTGTCGAGCGCGTTCGCGCGCGGCGCGGCCTCCCGCGGCGTCGACGTGACCGGCATCGGGCTGTGCTCGACCGACGAGCTCTACTTCGCGAGCGGTCAACTGGACATGCCCGGCGCGATGTTCACGGCCAGCCACAACCCCGCGCAGTACAACGGCATCAAGATGTGCCGGGCGGGCGCCGCCCCCGTGGGCCAGGACACCGGCCTGGGCGAGATCCGCGCGCTCGTGGAGGGCTGGGCCGCGTCGGGCGCCCCCGAGCCGGCCGCCACCGCCGGCACGGTCACCGAGCGGGACGTCCTCACCGACTACGCCGCCTACCTGCGCGCGCTCGTCGACCTGCGCGCCATCCGGCCGCTGAAGGTCGTCGTGGACGCCGGCAACGGCATGGGCGGCCACACGGTGCCCACCGTGTTCGAGGGCCTGCCCCTCGACCTGACGCCGATGTACTTCGAGCTCGACGGCACCTTCCCCAACCACGAGGCCAACCCGCTCGACCCGAAGAACCTCGTCGACCTCCAGGCCAAGGTCCGCGAGACGGGCGCCGACATCGGCCTCGCCTTCGACGGCGACGCCGACCGCTGCTTCGTCGTCGACGAGCGCGGCGAGCCCGTCTCCCCGTCCGCGATCACCGCCCTGGTCGCCGCCCGTGAGCTGGCCAAGCACCCCGGCGCCACGGTCATCCACAACCTCATCACGTCGTGGTCGGTGCCGGAGGTCGTCAAGGAGAACGGCGGCGAGGTGGTCCGTACGCGCGTGGGCCACTCCTTCATCAAGGAGGAGATGGCCCGCACCGGCGCCATCTTCGGCGGAGAGCACTCCGCGCACTACTACTTCCGCGACTTCTGGAACGCCGACACCGGCATGCTGGCCGCGCTGCACGTGCTCGCCGCGCTGGGCGGCCAGGGCGGGACCCTGTCCGAGCTCGTCCGGCAGTACGACCGCTACGCCGGCTCCGGCGAGATCAACAGCACCGTCGCCGACCAGGCCGACCGCGCAGCCGCGGTCCGCGCCGCGTACGAGGGCCGCGCGAACACCGAGCTCGACGACCTCGACGGCCTCACGGTCACCACACCCGACTGGTGGTTCAACCTCCGTGCCTCCAACACGGAGCCGCTCCTCCGCCTCAACGTCGAGGCCCGCGACCCGGAGACGGTGGCGCGCGTCCGCGACGAGGTCCTGGCGATCGTCAGGGCGTAGCGACGGCTCCGCCCGAGCGGGGCGGGCGGCGTCCTGCTCGCCGCGACGGCCGCCCCGCATCTCCGCCGGCCCGAGTGGGAACGACTACGCTGGCCGGACAGAACACGCACACCCGAAGGGAACCCCCCATGCCGCTCGAAGCCGGTCTCCTGGAGATCCTCGCCTGCCCGGCGTGTCACGCCCCCCTCCGCGAGGAAACCTCCGAGGAGGGCACCGAGCTGGTGTGCCAGAGCCAGAGCTGCGGCCTGGCCTACCCCGTGCGTGACGACATCCCCGTCCTGCTCGTGGACGAGGCCCGGCGCCCGGCCTGACCCCGCCCGCCCGTCGCGGCGTACGCCGCGGCGGGGCCCGCACACCGCGGCGTACGCCACGGCGATCGGAGGCTGATCAACGGTGTTCGACGAGTCACTCCTCGATGACCCCGACGCCCTGTCCCGAGCCGATGTCCACGGACTCCTGCGCGGCGCCGCCGAATCCGGCGCCCGGGTCCGTACGGCCGCCCGGAACAGCGCCGAGGCGGGCGTCGGGGGCCTCAGCCCGGACGGACGGCCGCGCGCCGTCCTCGTCGCCGGTCCCGGCCCCGCCGCCGGCTGCACCGCCGACCTGCTGACCGCCCTCGCCGGCGGCAGCGCCCCGGTCTGCCTGATCCGCCCGGCCGGTGTCGCCCCCGCACCCGGCGCCCTGCGCTGGACGCTCCCCGGCTGGGCGGGCCCGCTGGACCTGCTGCTGGTCGCCAGCCCGGACGGCACGGAACCCGGCCTCGCCATCCTCCTGGAGCAGGCGTACCGGCGCGGCTGCTCCGTCGTCTGCGTCAGCCCGGCCGGCTCCCCCCTCGCCGACGCCACCGCCCAGGCCCGCGGCCTGGCGATCCCGCTCACCAGCTCACCGAGCGAGTCCCGTACGGACGAGGAGCCCCCCAGGGGCAGGGTCGCCCTGCCCATCGGCCCCGGCCTCCTCTGGTCGCTGCTCACCCCCTTGCTGACCCTCGCCGACCGCATCGGCCTGCTCGCCGCGGACGCCGCCGCGATCGAGTCGCTCGCCGACCGGCTCGACCAGGTCGCCGAGCGCTGCGGCCCGGCCATCGCCACGTACAGCAACCCCGCCAAGACCCTGGCGGCCGAGCTGGCGGACACCCTCCCCCTCATCTGGACCGAGGGCGAGCTCGCCGCCGCGGCCGGCCGGCACTTCGCCACGGTCCTCGCCGCCCTCGCCGGCCGCCCGGCGCTCGCCGCCGAGCTCCCCGAGGCGCTCACCACGCACGGCACCCTGCTCGCGGGCGACTTCGCGGCCGGAGCCGGCCCCGAGGAATTCTTCCGCGACCGGGTCGAGGACCCGGGCACCCTGCACGTACGGGTCGTCCTGCTCCGCGAGCAGGAGGCGGACGTCACCTCGCCCGCCCCCGCCGCCCGCGACCTCGCCCTCCAGCGGGAGACCCCCGTCAGCGAGCTGGAGGCGATCGACGCGGAGACGCCCCTGGAGACCGCCGCGGAGCTGCTCGCCATCACGGATTTCGCCGCCGTCTACCTGGCCCTCGCCTCCACCCCGTAGACACCCCGTAGAAAGGCCGCGTCCGGGCCCCACCCCGGACACCGGCCCGCTCGACAGTCAGGAACCGCGCCCATGGACCGCCTCGCCAACACCGTGCGCCCCTATGCGTGGGGCTCCACCACCGCGATCCCCGAGCTCCTCGGCACCGCCCCCACCGGCGAACCCCAGGCCGAGCTGTGGATGGGCGCCCACCCCGGCGCCCCCTCCCGCGTCGACCGCGGCGACGGCCCGCGCCCGCTGTGCGACGCCATCGCCGAGGACCCCGAGGCCGAGCTCGGCGCCGCCGCCGTCCGGCGCTTCGGCCCGCGCCTGCCGTTCCTCTTCAAGCTCCTCGCCGCCGCCTCGCCGCTCTCCCTCCAGGTCCACCCCGACCTCGAACGGGCCAGGGCCGGCTTCGCCGAGGAGGAGGCCCGCGGCGTCCCGCACGACGCACCGGAGCGCACCTACAAGGACGCCAACCACAAGCCCGAACTGCTCTGCGCCCTCACCGCCTTCGACGGCCTCTGCGGTTTCCGCGCACCGGACGAGACGGCCGGGCTGCTCGCCGCCCTGGACGTCGACTCCCTCAAGCCGTACGTCGACCTCCTGCACGCCCGGCCCGAGTCGGACGCGCTGCGCGAGGTCCTCACGGCCGTGCTGAGCGCCGAACACACCGCCATCGCCGAGACCGTCGAGGCCGCCACCGCCGCGGCCGGCCGGCTCGCCGCCGAGGAGGGACCGCACCGGGCCGCCTACGCCGCCTACGCCTCCCTAGCCCGCCACTACCCGGGCGACCCCGGCGTCATCGCCGCCATGCTCCTCAACCACGTACGCCTCCACCCCGGCGAGGCCCTGTACCTGGGTGCCGGCGTCCCGCACGCCTACCTCGACGGCTTCGGCGTCGAAATCATGGCCAACTCGGACAATGTGCTCCGCTGTGGGCTCACTCCGAAGCACATCGACATCCCCGAACTGCTGCGCGTCGTCCGCTTCGAGAGCACCGCGCCCGCCGTCCTGCGCCCCGAGGCCGACGCCGGCGGCGAGGAGGTCTACACGACGCCCGCCGACGAATTCCGCCTCTCGCGCTACGTCTTCGCACCCGCCTCGGAGACCCCCGCCACCCTCCCGGAGGGCACCCCGCAGGTCCTCCTGTGCACCGCCGGCACGGCCGTCCTGCGCGACGGCGACGGCACCGAGCTCACGCTGCGCCGGGGCGAGTCCGCCTTCGTACGGGCGGACGAGCGCGTCCGGCTCGCCGGCGACGGGGCCACGGTGTTTCGCGCCACAGTCGCCGTGTGAGCGCAACTCCGTCCGGCGGCTGCAACAATGGCCCGCCGTAAAGGAAGAGCAAAGCAACTGCAGGGGCGGAAGGGATATCCCGCACATATGAGTGCAACAGGCGGAACCAAGGCCATCGTCGCCGCGCTGGGCGCCAACCTGGCCATCGCCGTGGCGAAATTCGTCGCGTTCGCGTTCAGCGGCTCGTCGTCGATGCTCGCCGAAGGGGTGCACTCGGTCGCCGACTCCGGCAACCAGGCGCTGCTCCTGCTCGGCGGCAAGAAGGCGCAGAAGAAGGCGAGCGAGGAACACCCCTTCGGCTACGGCCGCGAGCGCTACATCTACGGATTCCTCGTCTCCATCGTCCTGTTCACCATCGGCGGCGTCTTCGCGCTCTACGAGGGCTACGAAAAGATCAAGGAACCCCACGAGCTCGAGCACTGGTACTGGCCGATCGGCGTCCTCGTCTTCGCCATCCTCGCCGAAGGCTTCTCCTTCCGCACGGCCGTCAAGGAGTCCAACGAGCTGCGCGGCAAGCAGTCCTGGAGCCAGTTCGTCCGCACCGCCAAGGCCCCCGAACTGCCCGTCGTCCTCCTGGAGGACCTCGGCGCGCTCGTCGGCCTCGTCCTCGCGCTCGCCGGCGTCGGCCTGACCCTCGCCACGGGCGACGGCATCTGGGACGGCATCGGCACCATGTGCATCGGCGCCCTGCTCGTCCTCATCGCGCTCGTCCTGGCCGCCGAGACCAAGTCGCTGCTCCTCGGCGAGGCCGCCGGCCCCGAGCAGGTGAGCCGGATCCGCGCCGCCGCCGTCGACGGCGAGACGGTGACCCGCGTCATCCACATGCGCACCCTCCACCTCGGCCCCGAGGAACTGCTCGTCGCCGCCAAGATCGCGGTGCCGCACGACAACACCGCCGTCGAGGTCGCGCGGGCGATCGACGCGGCCGAGGCGCGCATCCGCGCCGCCGTGCCCATCGCCCGGGTGATCTACCTCGAACCGGACATCTACAGCGCGGAGGCCGCCGCGGCCGGCGAGGACCCCGCCGCCACCCCGGGCGGCCCGGCCCTCCACTGAGCACCGCACGGCGTACGGACGTGACGGCCCCCGCACCGCAAGGGCGCGGGGGCCTTCGCGTACGTACGGACTACTCGATCTCGCCCAGCACCCGTATGACCGCGGCGGTGTCCGGCGCCACGAGCAGCCGCTCCCGGAAACCGGGATCCATCAGCTTCCGCGACAGCATCGCCAGGATCCGCAGGTGCTCGTCGCCCGCAGCCGCCTCCGGCACCGCGACCAGGAAGAGCAGCCGGGCCCTCGTACCGTCCAGCGAGCCCCACTCGACCCCCTCGGCGGACCGGGCGAAGCCGACGACCGGAGCCGCGACCGCGTTCGTCTTGGCGTGCGGAATCGCGATCTCCTCACCCAGCCCCGTCGTACCCAGCGCCTCCCGCGCGAGCACCGCCGCGACGAGTCCGTCCGCGTCGCGGATCCTCCCGGTGGCCGTCAGCAGCCCGGCCAGCTCGCGGATGGCCGCCTCCTTCGTCCCGGCGGCGAGGCTCGGGCGCACCGCCGACGCGGGGAGGTGACCCGAGAGCGCGGAGTCGGGGCTCGCGGCCGGCACCGGCCGGACGGCGGGCACCGCGGCCGCCGCCAGACCCGCCACCACCGCCGGCGTGCCACCGCCCAGGGACATCAGCGACACGGTCGTCAGCGCCGTCACCACCATGCCGACGGCGATGGCGATGAAGAACATCGGCACGCCGCCGACCGCGCCGAGCACCGCCACGATCGGACCACCGTGCGGCACCGAGTCCTCGACCGCCGCGAGGCCCGCCACGGCACCCGCCACCGCGCCGCCGAGCATGTTCGCGGGGATGACCCGGGCCGGCCGGGCCGCGGCGAACGGGATCGCCCCCTCCGTGATGCCGAAGAACCCCATGAACAGCGCCGCGAACCCGGTCTCCCGCTCCTGCGCCGTGAACATCCCGCGCCGCAGCACCGTCGCCAGCCCCTGACCGAGCGGCGGCACCGGAATGGCCGCCGCGCACATGCCCATGATCTCCGGATTGCGGGAGACCAGACCGGCACCGAAGAGGAACGCCGTCTTGTTGACCGGCCCGCCCATGTCGAACGCGATCATGAGGCCGAGGAGGACCCCGAGCAGTGCCGCGCTCGCGCCGGTCAGGTCGCCCAGCCAGCCGGTCAGATGCTCGAAGAGCCACGCGATCGGCCGGCCGATGACATAGACGAAGAACAGGCCCAGCGCGGTCGTCGCCACCACCGGGATCACGATGACCGGCATGATCGGCCGGACGAACCCCGGAACCTCGACCTTCTTGATCCACAGGACCAGGTAGCCCGCCAGGAAGCCGGTGGCGATCGCCCCGATGAACCCCGCGCCCGCCTTGCTGTCGTACAGCTCCCCATGGCTCGCGATCCAGCCGCCGACCATGCCGGGCACGAGGGCGGGACGGTCACCGATGGCGTAGGCGATGTAGCCCGAGAGGATCGGGATCATGAGCGTGAAGCCGATGACGCCGATGTCGTTGACGGACTTCCAGAAGGAACTCTCGAAGACGATCCCCTCGGGAGTCGTGTGCCCGCCCAGCGCCAGCGACACCGCGATCAGCAGCCCGCCGACCACGACGAACGGGATCATGTACGAGACGCCGTTCATCAGCGCCTTGTACACCGCGCCGCGCCCCCCGCCGCCGGCCCCGGGCAGCAGGGCCGAACCGCCGCCGCCCCCGCCGCGGGTCCGGCCGTTCCCGTACACGGGGGCGTCGCGCACCCGCTCGATGAGCCGTTCCGGGTGGTGGATGCCCTCTGCGACGCCGACGGACAGCACCCTCTTGCCCGCGAAGCGGCTCAGGTCGACGTCCTTGTCGGCGGCGACGATGACGCCGTCGGCCTGCCCGACATCGTTGTCGGTGAGCACGTTCTCGGCCCCGATCGAGCCCTGGGTCTCCACCTTCATCTCATGGCCGAGCGCCCGCGCCGCCTGCGCCAGCTTCTCCGCGGCCATATAGGTGTGGGCGATGCCGGTGGGGCAGGCGGTCACCGCCACCAGCCTCAGCCCCCGCGCACCGCTGCCCGCGCCGGTGGAGGGAGTGCGTTCGGGCGGGTCGGCCGGACTGATCACGTGGATCTCCTCACAACTCAACGCGCGCGGGAGCGTGCCGCGTCCTCGCGCTGTTCGCATCCTGCAACACGTGACCTGCGGAGCAAAGGAGATGACCTGCCGGACCATCAGGCGGCGCCGCCCGCACGGAACTCACCCGCCGAACGGAACGGGACGGAGCGGGGCTGGGGTTCACCGGGCCCCCGGTGTAGATTCGTGACCAGAGCCAGACGTCGCTGCTGATGGCGGTCGGGCGGCCCGCACGACGGACCGGCCGAGGGAGAGAGGGCCTCCGACGGACTGCGCTGCGGCCAGGGGACAGGTGTGTCAGCTCTGACAGCCTCTGTCCAGGGTCCGTCCGGTCGTGGCCGGACGGCCTGACCGCGTGCCCAGCCGTACCCACCCTCGCTCGCCCTTCAGAGGAGCAGCCCGTATGACCACCACCTCCACCGGTCAGGACTTCAAGGTCGCGGACCTGTCGCTGGCCGCCTTCGGCCGCAAGGAGATCACCCTCGCCGAGCACGAGATGCCCGGTCTGATGGCGATCCGCAAGGAGTACGCGGACGCGCAGCCGCTCGCCGGCGCCCGCGTCACCGGCTCGCTGCACATGACGGTGCAGACGGCCGTGCTCATCGAGACGCTGGTGGCGCTGGGCGCGCGTGTGCGCTGGGCGTCCTGCAACATCTTCTCCACCCAGGACCACGCGGCCGCGGCCATCGCCGTCGGCCCGAACGGCACTCCGGACAACCCGCAGGGCGTCCCCGTCTTCGCCTGGAAGGGCGAGACGCTGGAGGAGTACTGGTGGTGCACGGAGCAGGCCCTGACCTGGCCGGACGCCGCCACGGGCGGTCCGAACATGATCCTGGACGATGGCGGCGACGCCACGCTGCTGGTCCACAAGGGCGTGGAGTTCGAGAAGGCCGGCGCGGCCCCGGACCCGTCCACGGCCGACAGCGAGGAGTACGCGCAGATCCTCACGCTGCTCAACCGCACGCTGGGCGAGAACCCCCAGAAGTGGACCCAGCTGGCGTCGGAGATCCGCGGCGTGACGGAGGAGACCACGACCGGTGTCCACCGCCTGTACGAGATGCAGCAGGCCGGTGCGCTGCTCTTCCCCGCGATCAATGTGAACGACGCGGTGACGAAGTCGAAGTTCGACAACAAGTACGGCTGCCGCCACTCCCTGATCGACGGCATCAACCGCGCCACCGACGTCCTGATCGGCGGCAAGGTCGCCGTCGTCTGTGGCTACGGCGACGTGGGCAAGGGCTGCGCGGAGTCCCTGCGTGGCCAGGGCGCCCGGGTGATCGTCACCGAGATCGACCCGATCAACGCCCTCCAGGCGGCGATGGACGGCTTCCAGGTCACCACCCTGGACGACGTCGTCGAGATCGCCGACATCTTCGTCACCACGACGGGCAACAAGGACATCATCATGGCCGCCGACATGGCCAAGATGAAGCACCAGGCCATCGTGGGCAACATCGGCCACTTCGACAACGAGATCGACATGGCCGGCCTGGCGAAGATCCCCGGGATCGTCAAGGACGAGGTCAAGCCCCAGGTGCACACCTGGACCTTCCCGGACGGGAAGGTGCTGATCGTGCTGTCCGAGGGCCGTCTGCTGAACCTCGGCAACGCGACGGGTCACCCCTCGTTCGTCATGTCGAACTCCTTCGCGGACCAGACCCTGGCCCAGATCGAGCTCTTCACCAAGCCGGAGTCGTACCCGACCGACGTCTATGTGCTGCCCAAGCTCCTGGACGAGAAGGTCGCCCGTCTCCACCTCGACGCCCTCGGCGTCAAGCTGACCACGCTCCGCCCGGAGCAGGCGTCCTACATCGGCGTCCAGGTCGAGGGCCCGTACAAGCCCGACCACTACCGCTACTGAGCCGACTGACCGCATCACCCGCGCCAGAAGCCGGTAGCCAGGCCCCCGCCCACCTCGGCGGGGGCCTGTCCGCTTCCCGTCAAGGACCCCACATGCCTCGCGGCCGCTACTCCCTCCACGACCCGCACGACCACACCCCCCTCGGCGCGGAACACTTCCACTGCGCCACCGGCCCCTCCGGCTGGCGCTACGTCTCGCAGCTCACCACCCCGGCCGGCGACCACGCCGGCTCGGTCGACCTCACCCTCGACGACCTCGGCCGCCCCATCCGCCTCCAGCTCCACGCGGCGAGCTGGCAGGTGCGCGGCGCGGCCCTCGACGGAGTCACCTGGGTACGGACCGACCCGACCGGCGAGCACGGCACGGAAGGCAATGTCGCGGCACATGCCTTCACGGGCGCCTCCCCGGCCTTCTACGTGGCCCTGTCCCGCTTGCTCCGGCTCGCGCCCGGCGAAGGCGCCAAGCGGATCCGCCTCGTCGGCTTCACCTCCCCCGTACTCGCCCCCCGCACCCTCGACCAGGCGTGGGCTCTGGTCGGCAGGACAGCACACGCCACTGACAACGGCCCGCTCGAAGTGGACGAGTACCAGGTCAGCGACCTGGAGACGGGCGAGGTGCAGACCGTGCACCTGGCCGGCGACGTGGTCCTCGCGGCGCCCGGCGTCGAGCTGGAGGAGCTGGAGACCCCGCCGTCGTCCTTCGCCTGACGCACGTCGCACCGCAGGAGCCTTGCGGGCTCTGGGGAGCGGATGTGCGCCGGACCCGTCGGGGCTGGTAGTGTCCTACTCGTCCCGCCAGACCTGTTGACACAGGCCCGGTGGGGAGGTAGATTCGAACGGTTGCCGGGAGAACTGGACAGGTTCCACGGCGGCGGCTAGTGTCTATAGCGCTCCGGTGGCGGATTCAATTCGCACGGAGACCCCCGATTCCCTGTTGGAAGTCGAAAAGGCCGATGAGTTCGGCCCGAAAAACTTCTGATAAAGTCGGAACCGCCGGAAAGCGAAAGCAAGAAGGCGAACCCCGCTTCAACAGGGGGCCGGAAACGAAGTCCGAACCGG
>NZ_JAGGOL010000204.1 GCF_018614525.1 Streptomyces sp. ISL-11 | reverse complement strand
GGGTTCCACCGCGCGGCCGTGGCCGGCGAGGTGGCCCGCGGCCGCCGTGCGGGCGGCCGACGGTGTGGGCAGCGGCACCGGGCCGGGCCGGCATCCGGGTAGGGAGCACCGGAGCGCGAGGCGCGGTGCGGGGGGCCGGCCCGTGGTGATGGTCACCGTCCAGAGCTGTCCGATGGCCGGCTCGGCGTGCGTCGCCACAACTCACTCCCGGTGTCTTGGGTTTCGGTGTCGTTTCCGTCGTGTCGCGGTGGTGTGAAGAACCTCGGTTCCAGGGTGCGGTGCCGGGGCCGCCGGCGACATCCTCCGGCGCGGGTTTCCTCGGGGCGGCGGCCGTGCCCGAGGGGCCGGTGGGAGGCTTCCCTTCCCCTTCCGGGTTTCCGCCCACCTCGAGGAAACGTTCCGGCAGACTTTGCGGGCACCGTGCAGACACCGTCGCGACGACGAGGGGCAGTCCATGAACGGAACGCGAGGATTCACCCGCAGAGGGCTGTTACGGGCGGGTGCGGGGGTGGGTGGCGCGGCCCTGGCGGCCCAGCTGGCTCCGGGCATCCCCGGCCCGTACCGGATAGGGGAGACACCGGCCTGGGCGGCGAGCGCGGCCGGTGAGAAGGCCTTCCCGGAGTGGAGCAGGTTCGCCCGGCTGGCCGACGCCACGTTCGACGAGGACGCCGATCCGACCCGTGAGATGAAGCCCGTCATCACGGCGCTGAAGGCACAGAACGTCAATGTGATCGAGCTCGACACGATCCTGTCGCACTGGCTGACCGAGGCCGAGTTCACCGAGCACCTGGTGAAGATCAAGGAGTTCGTGACACTGGCGCACGCGGCGGGCATCCGCGTCGTCATGTACTACCCGTCCCTGGAAGTGATCAGCCTGGGCGGCGAGAAGGGCCGGTCGTTCTACAAGGACGGCGACGGGAAGGCGTGGGTGCAGCGGTCCCTCGACGGCAAGCCGAACGTCTTCTACGGCAGCCTCGTGGTCTGGGTCGACCCCGGTGACGAGAGCTGCTGGGTCAGTCCCAACTCGCCGTGGCGGGACTTCTACCTCGGCCGCGTCAAGAGGCTCGCGGGCACCGGCCTGGACGCGCTCTGGCCGGACGTCCCCATCTACTTCGACGGCGCGCTCAGCTGGTGCGACGCCTCCACCTGGGCCGCGGACGCGTTCAAGGCCGACACCGGGCTCGCCCTGCCGCCCAAGGACGATTTCACCAGTCCGCCCTTCCGCCGCTACGTCGAGTGGCGGCACCGCAACCTGAACCAGTGGCAGCTCGACATCGCCGCCGCCGGACGGTCCGTCAATCCGGACATGGTCACCTTCATCGAGACCGTGAGCATGGACTACAAGTACGCCACCACGATCGGTCTGGACGGTGCGTACCTGCGCAAGGCGGAGGGGGTGAGCCACGTCTGGGAGGTGGACATCCTCGGCCTCTACGACGGGATGCGCCACGCCACCGCGACGGACTGGACCTGTCTGATCTCGATGTACAAGTACGCGCGGGCGGCCAGCGGCACCAAACCGGCCTGGGCGTTCTCGTACGGCTGGAAGGCCGACGACGCGTCGCTGGTGATGGCCGAGCTGCTGGCGGCGGGCTGCAATCCGTACGAGGTCAAGAGCCCGTTCAAGGACGTCACCACCGACAAGGCGATGCGCACCCGGATGTACGCGTTCGTGGCGGCCAACCAGGAGAAGCTCTACGACGCCACGCCGGCGGCGACCGTGGGCGTCTATCACTCCTCGGCCTCGCGGGACTTCGTCAGCCCCTCGCCCGGCACCGGCATGTTCGCCAACGCCAAGGTGCCCACCGGGGTCAAGGACTGGTGGAGCGGCGGCAGCCCGGAGGAGAGCTGCGTCGAACAGCAGTGGCTGGGCGAGTTCCGGGGCACCGTCAAAGCCCTGGTGTACGCGCACATCCCGTTCTCCATCGTGACCAGCCCCGGCATCACCGCCGCGGACCTGGCCGGCTACCGCGTGCTGATGCTGCCGAACCTCCAGGCGGTCTCCGGCGACGAGGCGGAGGTGCTGCGCGGCTTCGTGGACGGCGGCGGCGTCGTGGTGATCACCGGGCCGGCGCCGACGGGTCTCGACGCGACGGGGACGGCGCGCGCGGAGTACGCCCTCGCCGACGTGCTCGGCTTCCGCAAGGCCGACGGGCCGCCGGCGAGCAAGGTGAACCGGTACGGCTCGGGCACCTGCTGGTATCTGCGGGACCTCGTGGGGAAGAAGTACCTGGCCACGACCGACCAGGGGAGCGCGAACCAGCTGCTGGCGCCGGTCACCGCCGCGGTCACGCCCGCCGTGACCCTGACGGGCGATCACCGGATCCATCTGGAGGTGGGCCGGCTCGGTGACGACACCGTCGTCCAGCTGGTCAACTTCTCCGGCTTCGGTGACGCCCCGGGTGCCTTCCGGATCGCACCGGCCTCCTGCACGGTCTCGCTGGAGCTGCCCGCGGGCCGGCAGGTGCGCTCGGCCACGGTCAGTTCCCCGGATGTACCCTCCCCCGCGCCGCAGCCGGTCACCTGGCGGGTCACCGGCACCACGGCCGCCTTCACGCTGACGGTGGCCCAGTACTCGCTGCTGACCATCACCACCGGCTGATCCTCACGGCTGCCGGGGGGCGGGGACCCGCCACAGCGAGGTCGGCCGGTCCTCGTCCCCCGTGTGGGCCTCGAAGGCGATCCACCGGCCGTCGGGCGACCAGCTGGGGGCTCCGTCGTAGCCGCCGGTGCTCCGGGTCACCCGGACCGGGCGGCCGCCGCCGTCCGCCGGGATCACGAAGATCTGCGGCACGTCGAGGCCGCCCGCGGTGGAGGAGAACACCACCGAGCGGCCGTCGGGCGACCAGCTGGGGTCGGTGTGCTCGCCGGGGACGTCGGTCAGCCGCCGCAGTCCGGTGCCGTCGGCGTTCATCACGTACAGCGCCCAGTCGTCACTGTCGTGCGCGCGCCGCTGGAAGACCAGCCGGCCGCCCTTCGGTGACCAGTTGGGCTGGCGGTTGTCCGTACGGGTGCCGGGGCCGTCGAGCAGGCGGGTCGCCTCGCGGCCGTCGCGCCGGACCTTCCAGAGGGAGCCCAGCGCCGAGCGTGACGGCCGGTCGCCGTCGTCCGCGCTCTCCTCCTCCAGGCTCTCCTGGAAGACGATCCACCGGCCGTCCGGTGAGAAGCTGGGCTCCAGGTAGCCGGAGTCCCCACGGTGTTCGGTGACCCGTACGGGCTGCTTCCCGCCCGGCGGCAGCACCCACACCTCGTCGCGGCCCGCCCGGTCGGAGGCGAAGGTGACTCCGGCCGAGGGGTGCCAGCTGGTGCCCGGCAGGTTCACCGCGGCCCGGTCGGTCTCCTCCAGCAGGGTGCCGGGCCGGGCGGCGGCGCCCTTGGCCAGGGACAGCACGCGCAGCGCGGCGGCGCCCTTGTTGTAGCCGTCCTGGAAGAGCGTGAACAGCACGGACCCGCCGTCGGGCGAGAAGGCGGGGTTCTGGGCGCTGCCTCCGCCCCGCCCCCGGTAGAGCAGCTGGGCGCCGTCGGCACGGATCGCCCGGTCGTCGGTGGGCGCGGGCGGACCCGGCTCACCGCCGCACCCCGTGAGGACGAGAGCGGTCAGGGAGAGGGCGGCCAGGAACGCCGCGGGAAGGAGCGGGCGACTGCGCACCGCACCGACGCTAGCGGAGGGCGCGCGGCCTCACCCGCGCTTCGGCTCGTTCGGTTCCTTCGGTTCCTTCGGTTCCTTCGGTTCCTTCGGTTCCTTCGCCCCGAGGGTGCGCAGGAGGGTGCGCAGGAGGCCGTCGAGCGTCTCGCGTTCCTCAGGGGTGAGCCCGGCCAGCAGCCGGGTCTCGTTGGCGACGTGCTCGGCGACCGCGGCGTCCACGACCCGGATGCCCTCGCCGGTCAGCGCCACCTTGAAACTGCGCCGGTCCCGCGGGTCGAGCGCCCGCTCGACCAGGCCTGCCGACTCCAGGCGGTCGAGGCGGTTGGTCATGCCGGCACGGGAGAGCATCAGCGTCTCGGCCAGTGCGGAGGGGATCAGGACGTAGGGCGGGCCCGAACGGCGCAGGGCCGCCAGCACGTCGAACTCGCCGCGCCGCAGGCCGTGCCGCTTGAAGACCGCGTCGATGGACTGCTCCAGGAGGAGCGCGACCCGCCCGAAACGGCCGATCGTACCCGCGGCGGACGTCTCCAGGTCCGGCCTCTCGCGGCGCCACTGGTCCAGGATCACGTCGACTTCGTCCATGCCCCGCAGTCTAGGCGATCATTCGAGGAGAGATAGTTAGGGCAAGAGATAGTTAGATGCCGTACTATCTCATCACGAACCAACGACCGGGCCGCCGGTCCGACGAGGGGAACAGCACCATGTCGCTGTACGGACACCAAGCCGTCCATGTGCGAGCCGCGGACGCCGAGACGCTGGGAGCGGCGGCGGGCCGGATCCGGCTGCTGGCCGACGCGAGTGCCACGGGAGGCGCGCTGAGCTGCCACAGGGTCACGCTCGCCGAAGGGGCCGACGGCGCCAACCCGCACTACCACACCAAGTCCGCCGAGCTCTTCTACGTCATCGAGGGCTCGGCGCAACTGCTGGCCGGCGAGGAGGTGGTCACCGCGCACACGGGCGATCTCGTCGTCGTACCGCCGGGCATGCCGCACGCCTTCGCCGCCGCGCCGGGCGCGGGAGCCGACCTGCTGATCGTCATCACTCCCGGCGTCGAGCGGTTCGACTACTTCCGCCTCCTGGACCGGCTGCGCAACGGCGAGGCGACGGTGGAGGATCTGCTGGCGAGCCAGGAGCTGTTCGACAGCCACTTCCTCGACAGCCCCGACTGGCGCGAGGCGCGCACGGGGTGACCGTGCGGTCGGCGCGGCGGGTCGCCGGGACGGTCCGCCGGCCGACGACCCGCGCCGTCGCCCTCCGCCCGCGAGCCGCTCCCTCGCCGGCACGCCGGACCGAGGCGGTCGGACCACTCCCCCCGGGCGGCCGGACGGGGTCGGCGGGGAGTCCGAATCACTCTCCGTAGCGATGTGTAATCACTTCGATACGGTGGGTAGGCTCGGGGGGCTGCCGCAGCCGACCCACCCTGCTCACCCGTTCGAGGAGGATCGCTGTGACCACCGACCGGATCGCCGCCCCCGCCGAGATCTTCACTCCGGGATTCTTCCAGGACCCTCACCCCGTCCTGGACGACCTGCGCTCCGAGGCGCCCGCCACGCTGGTCACGGGCGTGAGCGGCACCCGGCTGTGGCTGATCCCCCGCTATGAGGAGGCCCGCACCCTGCTCAACTCCCCCTTCGTGCACAAGGACGAGTGGAAACGGCCCGACCTGCGGGAGCGGCACTCCGGGCGCTCGGAGCGGCGCCGCGAGATGAGCACCCGCATTCGCGCCAACATGCTCCACGCCGATCCCCCCGACCACCAGCGGCTGCGCCACGGCACCCAACAGGCCCTCAGCCGGGGCCCGGTGGAGGCCATGCGCCACCGCATCGAGGTCTTCGCCGACGAGACGCTCGCCGCGCTCGACGACTCCGGGCCGGTGGAGTTCCGCGCACGGGTCGCCTATCCCTTCGTCATCGCCGTGATCTCCGAGCTGCTCGGCCTGCGTGATGAGGAACAGGCCGATTTCCCGGGCTGGTTCGACACCCTGATGTGCCGGCGCGGCTCGGCGAGCGGGCGCAAGACCTCCCTGCTCATCGCCGACTTCAGCGAGCGGCTCGGCGACCGCGGCCGCGCGCTGCCCACCCGGGGCCTGCTGTCCACGCTGGGCTCCAAACGCACCGGGCGGCGCGCCCTCAACCGCCACGAGCTCGCCTCGACCGCCTTCCTGCTGCTCATCGCGGGCGTGGAGACGGCCAACGCGATCGCCAACGGGATGTACGCGCTGCTGCGCCACCCCGAGCAGTACGCCGCCCTACTCACCGACCGCGCCCTCGTGCGCGGTGCCATCGAGGAGTGCCTGCGTTACGAGGGCCCGTTCCGCGCCGTCGGCCCGCGCCACACCTCGCAGCCGGTCGAGCTGGGCGAGGGCGTCACCATCCCCGCCGGGGAGTTCCTGCTGATCGCCGTCGCGGCGGCCAACCGCGACCCGCGCCGCTTCGCCGATCCGCACCGCTTCGACATCACCCGTACCGATCACCAGCACCTGGCCATGGGCCACGGCGCCCACCGGTGCGTCGGGGCACTGCTCGCCTACGCCCAGATGGAAGTGCTCTTCCACCGGCTGCTGGACCGTTTCCCCCGGATGCGGCTGGCGGTCCCCCCGGAGAAGATCGCGCGGCGGCCCAGCATGACGATGAACTGGCTGCAGAACCTCCCGGTCCTGCTGCGCTGAGCCGGAGGGCGCGCCGCGCCCGCTCTGAGGGAGGTCTTCCACCAGGCCCTGTCCGGCGGGTCGTTCGGCTGCGGGCCGTCTTTGCCGCCTGCGGCGGCGGGCGCCCTGCGGGCGCGTCCTCAAACGCCGGACGGGCTGAGATCGGCTGAGCTCAGCCACAATCAAGCCTGTCCGGCGATTGAGGACACCACCGCGCAGCGGTGGTGCGCACGATACGGCCTAACGCCGCACAAGGTCCGCGGGGTCGGTGTTGGCGCCGCAGAGCACGACGGCGACCCTCTCGCCCTCCGCGGGCGCGTAGCCGCCGTCCGGGTCGTCGAGTGCGGCCAGCGCCGTGGCCGCGGCGTGTTCGACGGCGACGCGGCGGTCGTCCCACAGCGCCCGGCGCGCGCGGACGATCGCACGGTCCGGTACGAGGACGGTGGTGACGTCGTCCGACTGAGCCGCGGCGAGCGCGAGCCGGGTGACGCGGCGGGCGCCGAGGGAGTCCGCGGCGACGGAGTCGACCGGTACGTCGACGACCCGTCCGGCCTCCAGGGCGGCGTCGAGCGCGCGGCAGTTCTCGGGCTCCACCGCGACCGTCCGGATCCCGTGCTGCCGGGCGGCCGTCGCGACGCCGGCGAACAGGCCGCCGCCGCCCACCGCGACGACGACGGTGTCGAGGCCGGCGACCGCCCCGCGGATCTCCTCCACGAGGGTGCCGGCCCCGGCGGCGATCAGCGGATGGTCGTAGGCGTGGCTGGCGAGGGCGCCGCTGGTGCGCGCGAACTCCTCGCAGGCCGCGAGGGCCTCGGCGTACTCGCTGCCGGCCAGTCGTACGTCGGCGCCGTAACCGCGGAGCCGGGCCACCTTGACCTGAGGGGCGCTCTCGGGCAGGAACACCGTCGCCGGCACGCCCTGCCACCGGGCCGCCCAGGCGCAGGCCAGGCCGGCGTTGCCGCCGGACGCGATGGTGACGCCGGCCTCGGGGAGGGTGCCCGCCTCGCGGTGGGCGGCCAGGAAGTTGTGGGCGCCGCGCGCCTTGAAGGAGCCCGTGTGCTGCATGAACTCCAGGGCCAGCCACCGCTCGTACGGCTGCGGCCGCGGGTCCGCGGTGACGGTGACGGGCCGGACGTGTCCGGCGACGCGGGCGGCCGCCTCCTTGAGGTCGCCGCTGGTCAGACGGTGCATGTAAAGGCCCTCCTCGGCCGTGGGCGGTCGCCTCGGAGCGGGGCGGGCGCGGGTGATTTCGCGCCGGGAAAGTGCCGAGGGCTCGGTGCCGGTTGCTACAGGTCGAAGTCGGTGATCGTGACGCGAGGTGGTGCGGTGCCCCGGGAGACGACGTAGACCATGGCGATCCCGTACACGAAGGCGGAGCGGAAGTCCTCGCTGCCTCGTCCGGGGTAGGTCACGGACACCGCTGCGTCGAAGGGGTCGGCGGCCAGTCTGGCGAGAGCGGCATCCAGGAGGCGCTGGTCGTACTCGTCGAGTGCCGCGTATTTCTTGTCCGCGTCCGGCGTGAGGGCAGCGCGATGGATCACCGGGCGGCCTCGTGAGGCACGGTGGGCAGGGTCCCGGCCTCGGCCTGGTCGAATGCGGCGTTCACCGCGGGATTCTTCTCGAAGACAGCGATACCGCCCCACAGCCCCACCAGGTGCTTGACGGCTTCGTCGTCCGGGGCGCCGGCGACAGCGTCGGCGAACTGGTGGCGCAGGTGCCGGGGGAGGGCACGCAGCACGGCCAGGACGGTGTCCGGTCGGCGCGGGTGCGGTCGGCCGTACGGTTCTACGGGCTGTGCGCTCACAGGCTCGCTCCCATCTGATGTCGATGGCACTGGGCGGGCATCGGATCCCCCACCGTATCGCGCTCATCCGCTTGCCGTACGGCCGCCCAGGCCAGGCTGGCAAAGGCCCGCAGGCACCCAAGCAGTCGGGGTCCCGGGATGCGGCTACTCATGCCGTACGGCAGTACAGGGCTCAGGCGGGAAGGCCGGCGGCCAGGCCCCCGACCTCGCTCAGGTAGGACAGGACGGTCCTCTCCCGGCGCCAGGGACGGAGCGAATCGGTGAAGATCCTGATGTAGTCGAGGCCGCGCACGGTCTGGAGCCGGGAGAACAGCCCCAGCGACTCCTGGTCGAGCCGCAGGCCGACGTCCAGGTTCCCCTGCTGCACCTGCGCCGTGGCCAGGACGGACAGCCGGATGCCCCTGGACCTGGCGAACGCCTCCCCGGGCATCGACCCCAGCGCGTGCCACGCGAAGACGGACCTGGGGTCCCCCAGGTCGCGGAAGACCTCCGTGGCGTCCGTGACGATCCGCTGCCGGGTGAAGAAGTCGATCCAGGGCCGCTCCCCCGGACCCTCGGCGCTGCCCCGCTCCTGGAACCGCTCGGCGGTGGCCAGACAGGCACTCGCCGACCGGGCGTCGCCCTCCCGCGCGTGCGCACGTGCTTCGATCAGCTTGGCGAAACCCAGCACCCGGGGGTCCGCGGCCGGTACCCGCTCGAACGCGCCCTGGGCCATGTCGATGGCCTGCGAGGAGAATCCCCGCATCATCGCCTGCATGGCCATCGTGGTGAGGATGTACGAGCCCAGGTGGATGTCGCCGCCGGCCTTGGCGAGCCGCAGTGCCTGAATGTAGTGGCGCTGGGCGATCTGGTGCCGGCCGGAGTCGAAGGCGGTCCATCCGGCCAGCCGGGCCATCTCGGCGGTCACGGAGAACAGGTCGCGGCCGTCACGCTCCGAGTACCGGGCACGGAGCAGCGGAGTGACCCGCTCGTACAAGTACTCGGTCAGCGAGCGGGACTTCCAGGCGGCACCGCCGAACCGGGAGTCCCAGGTCCGCGCGCTGTCGGCCGCGGCCCGGAGCTCCTCGATGTGCGTGCGGCCGACGGTGGTGACACCGAACGGCGGCCGCACGGCCTCGGTGGGACTGACCAGCCACCGGGTCACCGGTTCGGAGAAGGCGGTGGCGGCGAAGGGCGCCGCCGCCAGGAAGTTGCGTCGGTTCACGGTGCTCCAATACGAGGCCGCTTCGGCGAGCGCCTGCCGCTGGTCCCTCGGAAAGGCGAGTCCGACCGAGCGGTCGGCGGCGGCTGATTCCATGCCGATGTCCGCGAGGCTCACCGGCCTGCCGAGGCTCTCGGCGAGCACGGTGCACAGGTGCCGTGGGACCGGCCACCTCGGCCGCATGCCCCGCCGGGACCAGTTCACGACGGACGTGTGCGTGTAGTCGCTGGTGATGCCCTCGGCCAGACAGATCTCGTTCAGCCGGTGCGCCAGCCTCTTGTGGCTGACGCCGGCCTCCCGGATCATCTTCTCCAGGCGTAAGTTCGCCGCACGGCCGGCCGTCCTTTCTGTCGTCACCGCCTCACACTCCCCCATCGGCTGTGTCCGAACTCCAGCTTATCGAGGGGAAGTTGGTGTCCGTGCCTGCCGTAATCCGTGAGCCCCCCTCGTGAGCCCTGTGGTGGCGCTCCCCTCCTGCTCTCCTGGGAGAGCAACGGACACGGGACACACAGGATGCGGGGCTGACGAAGATGACGAGGCTCGCCGGGAAGACGCTGTTATCGGCCTGCGGGAATCACACGAGGAGCGCGGCACGAGGGCTGGTCGCGCTCGTCCCGACCGTCGCCCCCGTGCTCACCGAGGCGTTTCCGCCGTGGCCGGTCGTCGTCGCTCTCGTGCTGCTCGCCTCGGCGGCCTTCGCCGCGGGCCGGCCGGACCCACCCCGGGCGTGCCCGGCCCGGCGTGTCCCCGCGGTACGGCTGCGACGGCACCGGCGCCTCGCACGCCCGCACAGCCCCCGGC
>NZ_JAGGOL010000203.1 GCF_018614525.1 Streptomyces sp. ISL-11 | reverse complement strand
CCCCGGCGCCCCGCGGCCCGCGCGGGGCCGTCCGCTGCCCCGGCGCGGGCTGCTCGCGGCGCTCGCCGCGGTGCTGGTCCTGGTGGTGAGCACCGGCATCTGGTACATCAGCTCCGGTCAGTTCACCACCGTCCCGGCCGTCCTGGACATGCCGCGGGAGAAGGCCGAGAAGGAGCTGGGCAAGGCCGGGCTCGGGGTGAAGGTCGAGCAGGACTTCAGCGACACCATCGAGCGCGGCCATGTGATGACGACCGACCCCGGCGCCGGTGACCGCATCCGCAGCACCGGCAAGGTGACGATCACCGTCTCGCGCGGCCCGGCGCGCTCCGAGGTGCCCAATGTCGTCGGCATGCCGCTCGACAAGGCGAAGGAGAAGATCAAGGGCGCGGGTCTGGCGGTCGGCGAGACCGGTCAGCAGTTCAGCGACGAGACCCCGCAGGGCTCGGTGCTGGCCACCGACCCCGCGCCCGGTGCGCAGCGCAGGCCCGACTCCCCGGTCGCGCTGACCGTCAGCAAGGGCCGGGCCCTGGATGTGCCGGACGTGACCGGCCTGTCCGTCGCGGACGCCACCGCCGCCCTGCGCGACAAGGGCCTGAACGTCGAGGTCGCGGGCACCGAGGTCTTCTCCGACAAGCCCAAGGGCGCCGTGGCCGGGCACTCCCCCGCCAAGGGCGAGCAGCTCGCGAAGGGCGACACCGTCACCCTCACGGTCTCCAAGGGCCAGGAGATGGTCGGCGTCCCCGACGTCACCGGCAAGAGCGAGGCCGAGGCGAGGCGGACGCTCACGGCGGCCGGATTCAAGGTCCAGGTCGAGCGGCCCTTCTTCTTCCCCCGCGACTCCGTCGAGAGCCAGTCGGTCAAGGCCGGCGACCAGGCGCCCAAGGGCAGCGCGATCACCATCAAGCTCAAGGGCGGTCTGTAGGACATGAGCGACGCCCCCGCCCGCGCCCGTGCGCGCAACCCCATCGGCGGGCACATCCCCGTCGCCGGCGGCCTCGCCAAGGTCGGTCTGCCCTACGCCCGCGCGATGGGCGCCGAGACCGTGCAGGTCTTCGTCGCCAATCCGCGCGGCTGGGCGACCCCGGTGGGCAACCCGCGGCAGGACGAGGAGTTCCGCGCCGCCTGCGCGGCCGAGTCGCTCCCGGTGTACGTGCACGCCCCGTACCTGATCAATTTCGGCTCCCACACGGAGGCGACCGCGGAGCTGTCCGTGGAGTCGATGCGCCACTCGCTGCGCCGGGGCCGGGAGATCGGCGCGCGCGGCGTGGTGGTGCACACGGGCTCGGCGACCGGCGGACGTCACCGCCGCGAGGCGCTGGCGCAGGTCCACGAGCGGCTGCTGCCGCTGCTGGACGAGCTGACCCACGACGACGACCCCTGGCTGCTGCTGGAGCCGACGGCCGGTCAGGGCGCGTCGCTGTGCTCACAGGTGTGGGAGCTGGGCCCGTACTTCGAGGCGCTGGAGAGCCATCCCCGGCTCGGCGTCTGCCTGGACACCTGCCACGTCTTCGCGGCGGGTCACGACCTCGCCGGGCCCGGCGGGATGAAGCAGACCCTGGACGACCTGGTCTCCGTCGTGGGCGAGGGCCGGCTGAAGCTGATCCACGCCAACGACTCCAAGGAGGGCGTCGGCGCGCACCGCGACCGGCACGAGAACATCGGCTCCGGCCACATCGGTGCCGAGCCCTTCGCGGAGCTGTTCACGCACGCCGCGACGGAGGGCGTACCACTGACGATCGAGACGCCGGGCGGCACGGCGGGACACGCCGCGGACGTGGCCCGCCTGAAGGACCTGCGCGGGTTCGCCTGCGGCTAGGCGTGTCCGGCGGATCCCGGGCTGTCTTTTCCGCCTGCGGCGGCGGGCGCCCTGCGGGCGCGTCCTCAAGCGCCGGACGGGCTTGTTTTGGAGGTCAGACCTCGGGGCCCTCGCCGGGCTGTTCCTGGTAGGAGTAGCGCTGCTCGCGCCAGGGGTCCCCGACGTTGTGGTAGCCGCGCTCCTCCCAGAAGCCGCGGCGGTCCGCCGTCATGTACTCCACGCCCCGCACCCACTTCGGGCCCTTCCAGGCGTACAGGTGCGGCACGACGAGCCGGACGGGGAACCCGTGCTCGGCCGTCAGGAGCTCGCCGTCCTTGTGGGTGGCGAAGATGGTCTTCTCGGCGGTGAAGTCCGACAGCCGCAGATTCGAGCTGAAGCCGTACTCGGCCCACACCATCACATGGGTGGCCTCGGGCGCGGGCGGGGCGAGTTCGAGGATCGTACGGGCCGACACCCCGCCCCACTCGGCGTCGAGCATGCTGTATTTCGTGACGCAGTGCAGGTCCGCGACGACCGTGGAATACGGCAGGGCGGCGAATTCCTCGTGCGTCCAGCAGTGCTTGTCCCCGCCGGCGGTCGAACCGAAGACCCGGAACTCCCAGCGCTCCGGTTTGAACTTCGGGACCGGGCCGTAGTGCGTCACCGGCCATCCGCGCTGGAGGCGTTGCCCCGGGGGTAGCTGAAGATTCTCCCCTTTGCGGCTTTCCGACTGACCCATACGTCCATGGTGTCAGACCTTTACGGGTGCCGATGACCAGGGGTTCCGCTATTGGGGCAACTCCCACTAAGTGTGCACTTACTGGACGGTTTCGAAGGGCGGTGCGAGGATTCCGGCAACCTGCCAGTCATCCTCTTGGAAGGAGCCTCTGCGATGCAGGGCGACCCCGAGGTCATCGAATTTCTCAATGAACAGCTGACTGCCGAGCTCACCGCGATCAATCAGTACTTCCTGCACGCGAAGATGCAGGAGCACCTCGGCTGGACGAAGATCGCCGCACACACCCGCGCCGAGTCGTTCGACGAGATGCGGCACGCGGAGGTGCTGACCGACCGGATCCTGTTCCTGGAGGGGCTGCCGAACTACCAGCGGCTCTTCCACGTGCGGGTGGGGCAGTCGATCGTGGAGATGTTCCAGGCCGACCGGCAGGTCGAGGTCGAGGCCATCGACCGGCTCCGGCGCGGGGTGGAGGTCATGCGGGCCAAGGGCGACATCACCTCGGCCAATATCTTCGAGTCGATCCTCTCGGACGAGGAGGACCACATCGACTACCTCGACACCCAGCTGGACCTGATCGAGAAGCTCGGGGAGCCGCTGTACCTGGCGCAGTTCATCGAGCAGTCGAACGGCGGGGCGGACTGACCGCTCCCGGCGGGCGCTAGGCCGCCCGGGCGGACGCCCCCACGGGTATCCCGGCGCTCAGTACGCCGGACTCCCCCTGGTCAGCCGGCTCACGGCGGGGGCACGCGCCCCGGCCGAGCAGGGCCTGGATGCGGCGCACGCAGCTGCCGCAGTCGGTGCCGGCCTTGCAGGCGGACGCTATCTGGCGGGGGGTGCACGCCCCCTTGTCCGCGTGGTCACGCACCTGCTGCTCCGTGATGCCGAAGCATGAGCAGACGTACACGCGGTTCACCGCCCTACCGGGTTGATCAATAAGGTAACCCTTACCTTACCCGGCCGGGTGGCCGAATCACAACGGCGTGGGGCGCGGATCACTCGGATCCGCGCCCCACGCCGGTATTCAGCCCGTGTTCCTACTGGTCGCGGTACATCTCCGCCACCAGGAAGGCCAGGTCCAGCGACTGGCTGCGGTTGAGCCGGGGGTCGCAGGCCGTCTCGTAGCGCTGGTGCAGGTCGTCGACGAAGATCTCGTCGCCGCCGCCCACGCACTCCGTGACGTCGTCGCCGGTCAGCTCGACGTGGATGCCACCCGGGTGGGTGCCCAGGCTCTTGTGGACCTCGAAGAAGCCCTTGACCTCGTCCAGCACGTCGTCGAAGCGACGGGTCTTGTGACCCGAGGCCGCCTCGAAGGTGTTGCCGTGCATCGGGTCGCTGATCCAGACAACCTGCGCACCGGAGGCGGTGACCTTCTCGACCAGCGTCGGGAGCTTGTCCCGGATCTTGTCGGCACCCATGCGGGTGATGAAGGTGAGCCGGCCGGGCTCGCGCTCGGGGTCGAGCCGCTCGATGAGGGTCAGCGCGTCCTCGGGCGTGGTCGTCGGGCCGAGCTTCACCCCGATCGGGTTACGGATCTTCGACGCGAACTCGATGTGCGCGCCGTCCAGCTGCCGGGTGCGCTCACCGATCCAGACCATGTGGCCCGAGACGTCGTAGAGGTCGCCGGTGCGCGAGTCGACACGGGTCAGCGCGGACTCGTAGTCGAGGACGAGCGCCTCGTGGGAGGCGTAGAACTCGACGGTCTTGAACTCCTCCGGGTCCACCCCGCAGGCGTTCATGAAGTTCATCGCCCGGTCGATCTCCCGGGCGAGCGCCTCGTAGCGCTGGCCGGAGGGCGAGGACTTCACGAAGTCCTGGTTCCAGGCGTGCACCTGGCGCAGGTCCGCGTAGCCACCGGTGGTGAAGGCGCGCACCAGGTTCAGGGTCGCGGCGGAGGCGTGGTACATCCGCTTCAGGCGCTCGGGGTCCGGGGTACGGGCCTCGGGCGTGAAGGCGAAGCCGTTGACGGAGTCGCCGCGGTAGGTCGGCAGGGTCACGCCGTCGCGGGTCTCGGTCGGCTTCGAACGCGGCTTGCTGTACTGACCGGCGATCCGGCCGACCTTCACCACGGGCACGGAGCCCGCGTAGGTCAGGACGGCACCCATCTGCAGGAGCGTCTTGAGCTTGTTGCGGATCTGGTCGGCACCGACGGCGTCGAAGGCCTCGGCGCAGTCGCCGCCCTGGAGCAGGAACGCCTCACCGCGGGCGACGGCTCCCAGGCGCTGGCGCAGCTGGTCGCACTCGCCCGCGAAGACGAGAGGCGGATAGGACTCGAGCTCGGCGATCACATCGCGCAGAGCCTCGTGGTCCGGCCAGTCGGGCTGCTGCGCCGCGGGAAGGGAGCGCCAGGTGTTGCCACCGGCGGGGAGTTCAGCGTTCACGGTCACGCTCCAACCCTACGGGGTCGTGACGGCGGCCCCTCGCACGGACCGCACTGTGAGACACATCGGGCGCACAGTGAGACGGCGCACGCCCCGGCAAGCGCCGGGAGCGCCCCCTTCGCCCCCGGCGCTCCCCGCGGGACCGGTCCGCCCGCACCGGCCGTCGGGTAGGGTGCGGGACATGTTCGCGCAGACGCATCAGAACTGGTGGTGGACCGCTCATCCGGCGGCCCACTGATCGCGCGTACACCGACTGACGCACCGCGAAGGCCGCCCGAGGGGCGGCCTTCGGTGTTTCCGGGCCGTTCCTCCCTCACCGGAAGGAACTCCTCGCATGCCCGACACCGCCGCTCTCCTGGCCCGCCTGACCGACCCCGCCACCCCGCCCTTCGCCCTGCTCCACCGCCGCACCCCGGGCCGGGACGACGACTCCGTCGAACTACTGACGGGCCCCGTGACGGAGGCCGCCCGCCTGGGCGACATCCCGCTCCCGGCCGGCCCGCCGGCGTCCGGCGGGCCGGTCCACGACGCGCTGGCCCTCGTCCCCTTCCGCCAGATCCGCGAGCGCGGCTTCGACGCCCGCGACGACGGCACACCCCTGCTCGTCCTGCGGCCCGACGCGTCGTACGAGCTCCCGCTCGCCGAGGTCCGCGCCGCGCTGCCCGCCCACGCGGTGCGGGTCGAGGGCGGTGCCTTCGACGTGGGCGACGAGGAGTACGCGCGGATCGTCGAGCGGGTCATCGAGGACGAGATCGGCACCGGCGAGGGCGCCAACTTCGTCATCCGCCGGAACTTCGAGGGCGAGATCCACGGCTTCACCGCCGCCGACGCGCTCGCCCTCTTCCGGCGGCTGCTGGACGGCGAGCGCGGCGCCTACTGGACCTACGTGGTCCACACCGGCGACCGCACCCTGGTCGGCGCCAGCCCCGAGGTGCACGTGCGGATGTCCGGCGGAACGGTCGTGATGAACCCCATCAGCGGCACGTACCGCTATCCGGCCGGCGGCCCCACCGCCGACGGGCTGCTCGGCTTCCTCCACGACCGCAAGGAGGTCGAGGAGCTGTCCATGGTGGTGGACGAGGAACTGAAGATGATGTGCACCGTCGGCGACATGGGCGGCGTCGTCGTCGGGCCCCGGCTGCGCGAGATGTCCCACCTCGCCCACACCGAGTACGAGCTGCGCGGACGCTCGTCGCTGGACGTCCGGGACGTGCTCCGGGAGACGATGTTCGCCGCCACCGTCACGGGCTCGCCCGTCCAGAACGCCTGCCGGGTCATCGAGCGGTACGAGCCCGGTGGCCGCGGTTACTACGCGGGCGCGCTCGCCCTCGTCGGCCGCGACGCGGGCGGCGCACAGACCCTGGACTCGCCCATCCTCATCCGCACGGCCGACATCGACCGGCGCGGCCGGCTGCGGGTGGGCGTCGGCGCGACGCTCGTGCGCCACTCCGACCCGCACGGCGAGGTCGCCGAGACCCACGCCAAGGCGGCCGGCGTCCTGGCGGCGCTCGGCGTCCGCACCGCGCGGC
>NZ_JAGGOL010000202.1 GCF_018614525.1 Streptomyces sp. ISL-11 | reverse complement strand
GTGCGGACTGGTCTCCGCCGCCCACGCGGACCTGCCGGCCGGCGGACCGGCCGCCCGTCCCGAGCTGGCCCGGGAGGACCTGGCGGGCGCCGCGGCCGGGCTCAGGTCCCCGCTGACCGTGCTCCTCGGCCCCGACTCCGAACCCGGCCGCGCGCTCGCCGCCGGCCGCCCCGACCGCGCCGCGCGACTGCTCACGCCTTGGCGCGAAATGTTCGGTGCCGGCCTGTGTCTGGAGGTCGTCTGCCACGGCCGCACCGGCACCGGCCCCGGCTCGCTGCGGCACGCCGCCCGCACCCTCGGCCTCGCCGCCGAGCAGGGCGTACGGGCCGTCCTGACCAACGCCGTGCGCTACGCCGACCCCGGCCAGGGCCCCGTCGCCGACGTGCTCGACGCCGCCCGCAGGCTGGTGCCGATCGACTCCCGGCGGCCCGGGACCCTCGACAGCGGCGAGCGCTGGCTCAAGGGCCCCGCCGACATGACCGCCCTGGCCGGCCGGGTCGCCGAGGCCGCCGGCCTCCGGCGGGAGGCCGCGCACCGGCTGCTGGCCATGACCGAGGAGACCGCCGCCGAGTGCCTCGTCGACCCCGAGGACCACCTGGGCCTGGGATCCGTCCACTTCCCCGAGCCGCACCTGGTCGGCGCCGACCGCCGCACCGCCGCCCGCGTCCTGCGCTCGCGCTGCGCCGGGGCCATGGTGCTGCGCGGATACGACCGCGACCGCCGCTACTGGGACCGGCTGGAGGAGGAGCTGCGCACCATCGAGACGCGCGGCTTCCCCTCGTACTTCCTCACCGTCGCCCAGGTCGTCGACGACACCCGCGCGCTCGGCATCCGTGTCACCGCCCGCGGCTCCGGCGCCGGCTCCCTGGTCAACCACCTGCTCGGCATCGCCCATGCCGACCCCGTCGCCCACGGGCTGCTGATGGAGCGCTTCCTGTCGGTGCGCCGGACCGCGCTGCCCGACATCGACATCGACGTGGAGTCCGCGCGCCGCCTGGACGTCTACCGCGCGATCTTCGACCGCTTCGGCGCGGACCGGGTCGCGACCGTCGCCATGCCCGAGACCTACCGGGTGCGGCACGCGGTCCGCGACGTGGGCGCGGCCCTCGGCATGGACCCGGCCGAGGTGGACCGGCTCGCCAAGGCGTTCCCGCACATCCGGGCCCGCGACGCCCGCGCCGCGCTCGCCGAACTCCCCGAGCTGCGCGGCGTGGCCGCCGAGGAGCACGGCCGGCTGTGGGAGCTGACCGAGGCGCTGGACGGGCTGCCGCGCGGCATCGCCATGCACCCGTGCGGGGTGCTGCTCTCCGACGCGACGCTGCGGGCCCGTACGCCCGTGGTGCCCACCAGCGGCGAGGGCTTCCCGATGGCGCAGTTCGACAAGGACGACGTCGAGGACCTCGGGCTGCTCAAGCTCGACGTGCTGGGCGTGCGGATGCAGTCCGCGATGGCCCACGCGGTGGCGGAGATCGAGCGGGCCACCGGGCACCGGCTGGACCTCGACGACCCCGCGCAGGTGCGGCCGGGCGACCCGCGGACGTACGAACTGATCCGCTCCACCGAGACGCTCGGCTGCTTCCAGATCGAGTCGCCCGGCCAGCGGGACCTGATCGGCCGACTCCAGCCCTCGACCTTCCACGACCTGGTGGTCGACATCTCGCTGTTCCGGCCGGGCCCCGTCGCCGCCGACATGGTGCGGCCCTTCATCGAGGCCCGGCACGGCCGGGCCCCCGCCCGCTATCCGCACCCCGACCTGGGGGAGGCGCTGCGCGAGACCCACGGCGTGGTCGTCTTCCACGAGCAGATCATCGAGATCCTGCGGATCATGACCGGCTGCGACCGGCACTTCGCCGACGAGACGCGCCGCGCGCTGTCGAACCCGGAGCTGGTGGGCCGGGTGCGCGCCTGGTTCGCCGAACGGGCGGCGGCGCGCGGTTACGCGCCCGAGGTCGTCCGCCGCACCTGGGAGATCGTGGACGCCTTCGGTTCGTACGGCTTCTGCAAGGCGCACGCGGTCGCCTTCGCCGTGCCGACCTACCAGTCCGCCTGGCTGAAGGCCCATCACCCGGCCGCCTTCTACGCCGGGCTGCTCACGCACGACCCGGGGATGTACCCCAAGCGGCTGCTGCTGGCGGACGCGCGGCGGCGCGGGGTGCCGATCCTGCCGCTGGACGTGAACCGGTCGGCGGCGGCCTATCTGATCGAACTGGTGTCCGAGGATGGCGGGAAGAAGAGCCTCGGCATCCGCCTCGCCCTCTCCGATGTGCACGGCATCACCGGGGCCGAGACCCGGCGGATCGTGGATGGCCGGCTCCAGAGCCCGTACACCTCGCTCCAGGACCTGTGGCGGCGCGCCCATCCGAGCCGGCCCGTCACCGAACGGCTCGCGCGGGTCGGGGCGCTGGACGCCTTCGGCACCAACCGCCGCGACCTGCTGCTGCACATCGCCGAACTCCACCGGCAGCACCGGAAGTCCACCTCCCAGCTGCCGCTGATCGACAGCGCGCGGGCCGAGCCCGTCGGCCTCCCCGACCTCGACGACGCCGAACGCCTCGGCGCCGAGCTGAACGTCCTCGGCATGGACACCTCCCGCCACCTGATGTCCGACCACCGGGCGTTCCTGGCGGAGCTGGGCGCGATCCCGGCGAAGCGGCTGCGCGACGCGCGGCACGGCGAGACCGTCCTGGTCGCGGGCGCCAAGGTCGCCACCCAGACCCCGCCGGTCCGCTCCGGCAGGCGGGTCATCTTCACCACCCTCGACGACGGCACGGGCCTGGTCGACTGCGCGTTCTTCGACGACAGCCACGAGGCGTGCGCGCACACGGTCTTCCACTCCTGGCTGCTGCTCGTACGGGGCGTGGTCCAGCGGCGCGGGCCGCGCAGCCTGAGCGTGGTGGGCGCGGCGGCGTGGGACCTGGCGCGGCTGACGACGCTCCGGGCGGAGGGCGGCCTGGCGGCGGTGGCGGCGGTCCTGTCCGAGCCCGCCTCCGCACCGGCCCCCGCGGGCCCCGACCGCCGCATCCAGCTGTCCACCGGCTACACCATGCACCCGTGGGCGGACCTCCGGCCGGCGGGCGAAGGGGCGGCCACGGGACGCAAACTGTGGCACGCGAGTCCGGGGAGTGCGGGATGAGTACGGTGCTGCGCGTGGTGCCGCCGGACGCCGGAATTCCAGCCCGTCCGGCGATGGAGGACCGGGGTCCGGTGCGGAGCCCCGGAATCCTGTACGTCCACTTCCACCCCGCCGGAGGCGGAGGCGCGGCCCTCCACGAGGAGACCTACGACGGGCTGCTCGGACTGCTCGCCGAGGTGACGCCGGTCACCCAGGCCCTGCCTCCCGACGCCGCCCTCATGGACGTCCGCGGCGCCGTGCGCTACTTCGGCCACGACCCGGCCGGCCTCGCCGAGCTGCTGCGCGTCCGTACGCTCGCGCGGTACGCCGTGGACTGCACGGTCGGGATCGCCGGCAATCCGATGCTCGCGCGGATGGCCGCGCAGGACGGGGCGCCCGGAGCGGTCCGTACGCTCTCCGGGGAGCCGGACGCCGTGGCCGCGTTCCTGGCCCGCAAGCCGGCCGCCGCGCTGTACGGAGTGGGGCCCGCGACCGCCCGCACCCTGTGCTCGTACGGGCTCGACAGCGTCGGCCGGATCGCCGACGCCCCGCTCGGCGCGCTGCAGCGCATCCTCGGCGCGGCCGCCGGCCGGCGGATCCACGAGCGGGCGCGCGGCCTCGACCCGACACCGGTCACCCCGGGCGCGCGGGCCCGGTCCATGGGCTCCGAACACCGTTTCACCGGCGACGAACTGGACTCCGGCCACCGCCGCCGCGCGCTGCTCGCGCTTGCCGACGGGCTGGGGGCCCGGCTGCGGGGGAGCGGCCAGGTCGCCCGCGGGCTGACCCTCACCGTCCGCTACGCCGACGGCTCGTCGACCACGCGCACCCGCTCCTTCGCCGAACCGACCGCGCACACACCGGAACTGACCGCCACCGCGTACGCGCTGCACGACGCGCTCGGCCTGCAACGGGCCCGGGTGCGGGCCGTGGCGCTGCGCGCGGAGGGCCTCGGGGAGGCCGGACTCGCCGCGCACCAGCTGACGTTCGACCCCGCCGACGAGAAGGCGCGCCGCGTCGAGGCGGCCGTCGACCGGGCGCGGGCGCGCTTCGGCGTGGCGGCGGTGGGGCCCGCGGCCGCGCTGGATGTCGCCTGACGCGCTCGCAGTTCACCCGCCAGGGCGAACTCTGACAAGTTGCTTGACGCCAGCAACAACTGCCTCCAACCTACTCACAAGTAAGTTACGTCTCTTTAACGCACCGGAAACACATGCTTTCCGTGTGCTGCTCTGCCGTGACTACCCCCCACCTGCGAGGAGTTCAGATGAAGCTGCGCCGGAGATCCCTCCGCAACCTGCTGACCGCCCTGGCGCTGACCGTGGCGGCCGCCGCGGCACCGACGATCGCGACGGCCACCCCGGCCCACGCCGCCACCACCACGAGTGGCTGGAACGACTACTCGTGCAAGCCGACGGCCGCGCACCCACGCCCCGTCGTCCTCGTTCACGGCACGCTGGAGAACTCCACCAACAACTGGTTCGCGCTCGCGCCCTACCTCGTCAACCGCGGCTACTGCGTCTTCTCCTTCGACTACGGCCAGCTCAACGGCGTGCCCATGTTCCACGGCCTCGGCCCGGCGGCCAAGAGCGCCGAGCAGCTCTCCGCGTACGTCGACAAGGTGCTCGGCGAGACCGGCGCCGCCAAGGTCGACCTGGTCGGCCACTCCCAGGGCGGCATGCTGCCCCGCTACTACCTGAAGTTCCTCGGCGGCGCCCCCAAGGTGGGCACGCTCGTGGGCATCGCGCCCAACAACCACGGCACCACCCTGTCCGGCCTGACCAAGCTCCTCGACGTGGTCCCCGGCGCCCGCGGTGTCCTCAAGAACATGACCCCCGGCCTGAACGACCAGGTCGTCGGCTCCGACTTCATGCGCCGCCTGAACGAGGGCGGCGACACCGTCCCAGGCGTCAACTACACCGTGATCGCGACCCGTTACGACGAGGTCGTCACGCCCTACACCTCGGCGTTCCTGACGGGCCCGAACGTCAACAACATCCTGATCCAGGACCGTTGCGCCGTCGACATCTCCCTGCACCTCACCCTCGGCATGATCGACCGGGTCGCCTTCCACGAGACGGCCAACGCCCTCGACCCCGCCCACGCGACGCCGTCGGGGTGTTCCTCGATGATCAGCTGACGGGCGCGGCGGGGGACGGCGTGCCGTCGCGGTCGGCCCGGTCGATCCAGGAGAGCGAGGCGACGACCCCCCCCGGCGCTCCGCCGGCGACCCGGGCCGCCCGCGCGCGGGCCGTCCCGACCAGCTCCGGCCAGGGTGCCTCCCAGTCGAGCTCCCGGTCCGGGGCCGGTCCGCGCAGCCAGGACGCGCCGCCGCTCCCCGTCCGCCAGAACTGCACGGACAGCACGGCCTGGCCGTGGCCGGCCAGGTCGTCCACCACCGCGGCCAGCCGGTCCGGCGGCCAGACGTCGCCGAGGCCCGGGGCACCGACACGCAGGGACGCCGTGAGCGACGGCATCACCGGCGTACGGGCCCCGAGCTGCGTCAAGGCACCCCGGATGCCGTCCGGTTCGGTGGTGTCCGGCGGCGTCCGGCGCTCCTGGCACGCCCGGTAGGCGCGCCACAGCGGCTCGACGGCCTCGACGGCGCCGAGATCCCCCAGAGCGATGGCCGACCACTCCCGGACGGTGTCGTGCTCACTGCCCAGAAGCTCCACGAGGGCGGGCACGCACCGTTCGTCGTCCAGCTCCTCGAAGACCTCGATCGCGGTCAACTGCCCGAACCGCCCGAGCCGCGGCAGCCCGCGCACGATCGCCGGAAGCACGCCCGGCCCCAGATGGATGAGCGCGGCGCGGGCGTCCATGGAGTCCCCAGGACTTCCGTCCAGCATCCGCACGAGCTCGTCGACGTCGTACTCCGGGGGCTGTTCCATGGTTGAAGGGTCTCAGGCCCCGCATGACACCGCACCGCCGAGGCCGGTGAACGGGCCTCGCCGCGGCCCGGAACCCCCGCGCTCCGGAAAACCGCTGGCCCCGCCGCCCGTCGTCGGGAGAGGCTGACGCGCCGATGGTTCAGGGGACAGAAGGAGACAAGGGCACGATGAGCGAGACGTTGACGGCGGGCAGCGAGGTGGCCGTGCGGCTGGTGAAGGCGGGGCGTACCAAGGTGCGGTATCCCGCGGTCGTCGTGAGCGACGACGGTACGCACCTCGTCGTGCGCGCGCCGTGGGCCGGCGCCGAGGCCCGCGACTTCGGGTTCGTGCGCTTCGAGGGCGGCGACGTGTTCACCGAGCACTACTGGCGCGACCGCTGGTACGCCGTGAAGGAGGTACGGACCGCCGACGGCACCCTCAAGGGCTGGTACTGCGACGTCACCCGCCCCACCGACGTGGGCCCGGAGGGTGTCGTCGTCGAGGACCTCGACCTCGACCTGTGGGTCTCGGCGGACGGGGCGACCGTACTGCGCCTGGACGAGGACGAGTTCGCCGCCAGCGGCATCGAGGAGCGTGACCCGGACGCGGCCGGCCGGGCCGGTCTGGCCCTGGACGAGCTGGAGGCGCTCGCCCACGCGGGAGGCTTCGCCGAGTTGCTCGGCGCCGGCTGAGCGCCGCCCCGTTTGCCGGGGCGCCCGCGGCGGAAGGCCGGCCCGTGCGCCGATTTCCTCCAGAGCGTGCAGGACGGCCCTCTACCGGCAGGCGCCGCAGACCATCGGCACCGGAGTGGTCGTGAAGTGCGCGGGGACAGCCGTCCGGCCCACACTGGAAGAGGAAAGGGAGGCCGCGGCCATGGATCACTCCGCTCACCGCACCAGCGCATCCGATACCGCCCACGCCGGTCACGACGACGCCCGCACGACCCGAGGCGCCTCCTGGGGCACCGCCGCGAAGGCGACCCTGCACTGCCTGACGGGCTGCGCCATCGGCGAGATCGTGGGCATGGCGATCGGTACCGCCCTGCGGTGGCACAACGTCCCCACGATGATCCTGGCGATCGCCCTGGCGTTCCTCTTCGGTTACTCCTTCACGCTCTACGCCGTGCGCAGGGCGGGCGTCGGCTGGGGAGCGGCCGTGCGCGTCGCGCTGGCCGCCGACACGGTGTCCATCGCCGTGATGGAGCTGGTCGACAACGGCATCATCGCCCTCGTCCCCGGAGCGCTGGATGCCCATCTGTCCGACGCGTTGTTCTGGTCGTCGCTCCTGGGCGGCTTCGCCATCGCCTTCCTGATCACCACGCCCGTCAACAAATGGATGATCGGGCGTGGAAAGGGCCACGCCGCCGCCCACGGCTACCACTGAGTTCCGCGCCCCCGGCGGGGTGCGCGTATCCTCGAATCAGGTCCTTTCAGTCCTCGTGGAGGGCGGTGCGGGCAATGCCTGAACGTCGGATATTGGGTCCTGAGGACGGCGAGATCTATCAGCCGGAGCGGGCGTGCGGGGACCGGTTCCTGATCAATGGCCGTGACGGGGGCGGTCGTTTCTCGCTCGTCGAACATCGGCTGCCACCCAAGGTGCTCGCGGCGCCCGTGCACAAGCACACCTTCGAGGACGAGTTCAGTTTCGTCCTGGAGGGTTCGGTCGGTGCGAGGTTCGGCGACGAGGAAGTCGTGGCCGGGCCCGGCGATCTCGTATTCAAGCCGCGCGGCGAGTGGCACACCTTCTGGAACGCCGGGGACACGCCCGCCCGGTTGCTGGAGATCATCTCCCCTGGAGGTCTGGAAGAGTTGTTCCGGTGGCTCGACCGGCAGGGTGAGGAATTGAGCGAGGGAGAGCTGGCGCAGAAGGCGGGACCGTACGGCTGCTCGGCGGACATGGCGGCGACGACGGCGCTTGTCGCGGAGCACGGGCTGGTCTTCTAGGTTCCGATAGGTTCCGAGTGCGGCCGGGATCAAGCCCGTCCGGCGGTTGAGGACGCGTCCGCAGGGCGCTCGCCCCCGCAGGCGGCGGAGACCGCAGCCGAAGACCCACCGGACACCTGGACCCGCACCCGCCGCCGCCGTCCGTACGCCCCGAAGCCCAGTGACGCCGCCCCCAGTGCCAGCGGGAGCAGCAGCAGCCACCCGGAGAAGGCCAGGACCGCAGCCGTCAGCAGGGCGCTGCCCACCGCCGCGTACCACAGGAGCGTGCGGCGCGGCAGCAGGGTGAGGGCCGCCAGGAGGCCGGCCAGGGTGACCGACGCGAGGCAGCACGACGTGGCGCGCATCAGGGCGTCCAGGTCCGCCCGGCCGAGCGCCGCCACCGTCGCGACCGCCGCGCACGCCGCGGCCAGGACCGCCAGGCTGCGGCGCGGCAC
>NZ_JAGGOL010000201.1 GCF_018614525.1 Streptomyces sp. ISL-11 | reverse complement strand
GCCCCGCCCCGGCCCCTGACACCCGCCCGGCGCCGCCCGCGGCACCGCGCGCGACCGATCGCACCGCCCCGGCGAGTGAGGCGCCCAGCGCCCCCGCCAGCCCCATCGCGCCCCGCTCCTTGTGAGCGAGCAGCACCGATCGCACCCTGTCGCCGTAGGGCGCCACAGCGTGCACGGGTGGCAGGCCGGGAGGCACCGGGTCCGGCCGTACGCGCCGCGCCGCGCGGCCGGTCAGGGCCGCCCGGCACTCCTCGCACAGCACGGACCGCCGCCGGCCGCACCCCGCGCAGTCGACCGGCAGCACCAGGCCGGAGATCTCCTGCCACCACCCGCGCATGCATCCACTGTCGCGCGGGCCGACCACCACCGCCACCCCTGTGGAAAACCCACGAGGACAACGGAGTCAGGCCGCACGGATCAGCCCGGATAGACCGGCGCGGACCCCTTCGTCACTTGCTTCCAGCCGGCGTCCGGCAGCAGCCGTACGATCCCGCCGTCCCGCTCCGCGACCAGTGCCGGCGCCTTCGCCGTGCTCTCCGAGGCGGCGATCCCCCGCACCCCGGTGATCCCGGGCAGCGGCGAGCCGTTCGGCAGTGAACCGTCGGTCTCGATGTACTGCAGCTGCTGGAGTTCGCCCGGCCCGTTGCCCGCGACGAGCAGCCTGCTGCCGCCCGCCCACGACACCGCGTCCACCTGCTCCAACCGCGGCGCCACGGAGCGCAGTTCCTGCACCGACAGGCTCGGCCGGCCGTCACTGACGCGCCGCTCGACCCGCCCCAGCTTCAGCTTCGTACGGTCGTCCTTCGTCACCAGCAGCGCGATCCGTACACCGTCCGCAGCCACCCGGATCCCGGTGATCCGCCCGCCGTCGAGCCGGGGCACCTCGACCTCCTGCGGCGCGCCCGTGCCGCCCGGCAGCCGCAGCAGCCGCGGCCGGTCCGGGTCCTGGTCGGCGACCCACAGATCGCCCAGCCCGTCCCAACTCGGCGCGGTCAGCCCCGCCTTCGCCCCGCCCCTGGCGGTCAGCCGGGGCTCGCCCAGCGGCGTTCCGGCCTCCAGGGCGGCCACGTACAGCGACTGGCCGTCGCCCGTCACCCCGGCCGCGTGGTCCTCGCGGCGGTTCACGGCCACCGACCGCAACTGCGCGCCACTGTCCGTGCCGAACGGCCCGGCCACCCGCCGCGGCTCCCCGTCGCCCTCGGTCATGCTCGTCAACCGGCGCTGCGCGTCCACGAAATACTGCTGCTGGCCGCCCGGGGCCGCCTTGTCGGCCGCGTAGTCCTGCGCCTGGAGCCGTCCCAGCACGCACATCTGCGAGCCGTTCTCGCGCAGCAGCGTCACCTGGCTGACCTTGGCCGTCTGGTCACCCACCGTGTAGAGCACCTGCGCGGCCATGCGCAGGCACTGCTTCTCGTTCGCCTCGGAGCCGCGTCCGTTGAGCCGGAGCTTCAGGGCGCTGGAGTCGTCCAGCGAGAGTTTCGGGTCCATCACGCGCGTACCCGTGGGAAACGCCGTGGCCGCGACGGGGTCGAGCCAGCCCGTCGGCCCGTCCAGCAGCGCCTTCACGGAGGACGTGGTGGGATTTATGCGCTTGCGCAGATAGACGGGGTCGGCGACGAGGACATCGCGGTCCTTGCCGGAGCCGCCCGGGCCCAGCTCCGCGAAGTAGTACTTGTTGACCGAGCGGTAGATGCGCTGGAAGTCGGCGGCGCCCAGCACGAGCCCCGGCGGCGGCGCGTCGATGCGCCACTCACCGTCCTCCCGCGCCACGTGGATCTGCGCCTTGTACACCTGCTCGTCCGGCTTGTACGCGTGCCGGGCGTCGACTTTCGCCACCTGCTTGCCGATCAGCGTGACGGTGTAGTCCTGCTCCCGGTCGCCGCTGCGCTCGACCCGCAGCTGCGGCGGTTCGGCGAGCACGGTCGTCTCCCGCGCCGGATCCCACGACCGCCGCACGGCCTTGGCCAGGTACTTCCGGGCGGTCTCGTAGTCGGGGTCGTCGCTGGTCGTGGCCTCCAGGAAGCCGGTCACGAGGTCCTGCGGCTGCGCGTTCTTGTGCGGCTCGACGCCATAGACGCGCACCTGCGCGTCCGCGTCGGCGCGCTGCGAGGAGTCGACCTCGCTGACCTCGTCGCTGTCGGGCATCGACGCGCAGCCGGCCAGCAGCGCGCCGCTGAGCGCGAGCGCGCAGAGCCCGGCCGCCGACCGGCGGCGCCTGCGTTCAGCGCCCACGCGCCTGCCCCTCACGTTCGTCCGCGGAACCGCTCTCGGCCGTCCTCACGGGCTTGTCCAGCTTGTCGAAACACGCGCCTCCCGGGCGTGCCACCACCCGCGCACCACTGCCCGGCAGCGCCGTCGGATCCACCGTCGGCATGCTGCGCGTCTGCGCCGGCACGGGCGAGGGCCCCGTCGGGGGCCGTACGCCCTGCTGCGGTACGGACCCGCCGCGACCGGCGACGCCCAAGGGCACACCGGCCTCGTTCAGGCCGCGGTTGCGCCGCGAGTCGTCCGGCTCCAGCGGTATCGGCGAGCCGCGCAGCGTGTCACCCGCCGTGCGCGGCAGCGTCAGCCGGAACTGCGAACCGCCGCCCGGCTCGCCCCACGCCTGGAGCCAGCCGCCGTGCAGCCGCGCGTCCTCGACCGCGATCGACAGCCCGAGGCCGGTGCCGCCGGTCGTCCGGGCCCGCGCCGGGTCGGCCCGCCAGAAGCGGTTGAACACCCGGGTCGCCTCGCCGGGCTTGAGCCCGACGCCGTAGTCGCGCACGGCGACCGCGACGGCGCCGCCCGCGGCGGCCAGCCGCACGATCACGTCCCGGCCCTCGCCGTGCTCGACGGCGTTGACCACGAGGTTGCGCAGCACCCGCTCCACACGCCGCGCGTCGGCCTCGGCCACGACGGGCTGCTCCCCGCCCTGGACGAGCAGCTTGCTGCCCTTGCGCTCGGCGAGCGGCAGCGCGCCGTCGATCACCCGGTGCACCACGTCCCGCAGGTCGACCGGCTCGGCCTCCAGGGCCGCCGCGCCCGCGTCGAACCGGCTGATCTCCAGCAGGTCCGCCAGCAGCGACTCGAACCGGTCGACCTGCCCGTACAACAGTTCGGCGGAGCGCGCGGTGACCGGATCGAAGTCCTCACGGGCCTCGTGGATGACCTCGGCGGCCATCCGCACGGTCGTCAGCGGCGTCCGCAGCTCGTGCGAGACGTCGGAGACGAACCGCCGCTGCATCCGCGACAGCTGCTCCAGCTGCTGGATCTTGACCTGGAGGTTCTGCGCCATCTTGTTGAAAGCCTCACCCAGACGAGCGATGTCGTCCTCGCCGGTGACCTTCATCCGTTCCTGGAGGACGCCCGCCGCGAGCCGCTCGGAGATACCGGCCGCCATCCGTACGGGCGTGACGATCTGCCGCACCACGAGCCACGCGATGGCGCCCAGCAGCACCACCACGAAGACCCCGGCGGTCGCCAGCGTTCCCTTGACCAGCTTGAGGGACTTCTCCTCCTGGGTGTACGGGAAGAGGTAGTAGAGCTGGTAGGCGTCGCCGTTGAGGTCGTACATCCGCTTGCCCACGACCAGGGCGGGCTCCCCCTCGTCGGAGGCACTGTGCTTGATCGACGTGGACCGCTCCAGCGCGCCCGTCTTGAGATCGAGCTGTTTGCGCAGGTCGACGGGGATGCTGCGGTCGGGGTCCAGATCACCGGAGGCGCGCGGTCCGCGCATGCCGACGGCCGCGGACGTGTCACCGCTTCCGGAGCTGAGCGCCACGACGTGGTAGACGCCCTGCCCGCCGCTGGCCAGCTGCTGCACGACGTTCGTCAGCCAGGCACCCGCGTCGGGGGTCGTACGGCCGCCCGACTGGGGAGCCCCTTGGCCACGGGTGTCACTGCCGTTGTCGGCGAGCTCCCGCGCGGCCTTGAAACCGCCCTCGGCCTGGCTCTGCGAGGCGTGCCGCTTGGCTTCCAGCAGACCGTTGCGCACCTGGCCGATGACCACGAGGCCCAGCAGCAGGACGACGCCCATCGACATCAGCAGCGTGGTGGCGACCACCCGCAGCTGGATGTTGCGCCGCCACAGCCGCATCGCGGGCAGCAGCGGACGCCGCACCCACCTCACGTACAGCCGCAGGAGCGGATGGACCGGCCCGGCGGCCGCGCCGTCGGACAGCAGCCTGCCGGCGCGCCACAGCCGCCGCAGGAGAGATATGCCGCCCGCCGTATCGACGGGCCGCCCCACGCCCCGCTCCGGGGCGGCACCGTTGCCCGACATGTCAGCTCGGTCCGGCCTTATAGCCGACGCCGCGCACGGTCACCACGATCTCCGGCCGCTCGGGGTCCTTCTCGACCTTCGAGCGCAGCCGCTGTACGTGCACGTTGACCAGCCGCGTGTCCGCGGCGTGGCGGTAGCCCCACACCTGCTCCAGGAGCACCTCGCGGGTGAACACCTGCCACGGCTTACGGGCCAGGGCGACGAGCAGATCGAACTCCAGCGGGGTCAGTGCGATCGACTGCCCCTCGCGCTTGACCGAGTGTCCGGCCACGTCGATGACCAGGTCACCGATGGTGAGCTGCTCGGGGACGGGCTCCTCCGACCTGCGCAGACGCGCTCGGATCCGGGCCACCAGCTCCTTCGGCTTGAACGGCTTGACGATGTAGTCGTCCGCGCCGGACTCCAGCCCGACGACGACATCGACGGTGTCGCTCTTGGCCGTCAGCATCACGATCGGCACGCCGGACTCGGCGCGGATGAGCCGGCACACCTCGATGCCGTCCCTTCCGGGCAGCATCAGGTCGAGCAGCACAAGATCTGGTTTGGCCTCACGGAAAGCGGCGAGTGCCTTGTCGCCGTCCGCTACGAACGACGGCTCGAAACCCTCACCACGCAGCACAATGCCGAGCATCTCGGCCAGTGCGGTGTCGTCATCGACGACAAGGACGCGTCCCTTCATATCGACATCATCCCATTTTCGCATCCGGTCCATAGAGCAGGGTGACCCAGCTCACCTGTCGCGAGGAACACTCCTCGGTGTGTCCCGTTGACCCGGGACCGCTTCGGCACCTCGCGCCGGGTGCGGAATTCACGTGGGGAGATCAGCCCGTCACACTCCCAAGTCCCGTTCCGCCACTGCCGCAGAGCTCCGCGAGCCCCGCGTGGGTCACCGGCGAGAGCACCCCGCTCTCGGTGACGATCGCGGTCACCAATTCCGGTGGTGTGACATCGAACGCAGGGTTGTACGCGGTGGTGCCCAGCGGCGCCACCGGCAGTCCCGTGCCCGCTTCGGCTCCCGCCACGGGCACCGCGGCGAATTCCGTGACCTCGTGTCCGGGCCGCTGCTCGACCTCGATCCCCGCGCCCTCGGCGGTCGCCAGGTCGACGGTCGTGCTCGGCGCCACCACGATGAACGGCACGTGGTGGTAGCGGGCCAGCACCGCCAGGGGATAGCTGCCCACCTTGTTCGCCACCGAGCCGTCGGCGGCTATGCGGTCCGCGCCGATCAGGACGGCGTCGACCTCACCGGCGGCGAACAGCGAGCCGGCCGCGTTGTCGGTGATCAGCGTGTACGCCATTCCGGCCCGTGCGGCCTCGTAGGCGGTCAGCCGGGACCCCTGCAGGAGGGGCCGCGTCTCGTCCACCCACAGCCGCCTCAGCTCACCCGCCTGGTGCGCCGCCGCGACCACGGCCAGCGCCGTGCCGTCGCCGCCGGAGACCAGGGCGCCGGTGTTGCAGTGGGTCAGGACGCGGTATCCGCCTCCGGGCAGCAGTTCCGCCAGCAGCGCGAGGCCGTGCGCGGCCATCCGGGCGCTGGCCTCGGCGTCCTCGCGGTGCAGCGCCCGCGCCTCGGCGAGGACGGCCGCGGCGGCCCGCTCGGCG
>NZ_JAGGOL010000200.1:17762-17986 GCF_018614525.1 Streptomyces sp. ISL-11 | reverse complement strand
CGGTGGCGGCGCGGGCGGCGAGCCCGGCGCCGAGGCCGGCGACGACCTCGAAGGCGACGACCCGTCCGTAGCCGGAGGACGGGCGGGTGCCGGCCTGGACGGCGAAGGCGGCGGTGACCAGGGTCAGGCCCAGGACGACGGGGAGGCGCTCGCCGAAGCGGGACACGAGCGGGAGGGCGCCGAGGGCACCGACGCACACAGCGGCCGGCAGGGGCAGCGTGCCC
>NZ_JAGGOL010000200.1:0-17717 GCF_018614525.1 Streptomyces sp. ISL-11 | reverse complement strand
GCTGAGGACGAACAGCGCGCCGAACAGGGCCAGGGAGAGCAGGGCCAGGCATGCCACGCCCGTCCTCACGCCGGTGCCGGGCGGGAGCGTGGGGTGGCGGCGGCGCCGCGCCCGCCGGGCGAGGACGGCCAAGAGGGCGGCCGCGGTGCCGTAGGCGATGAGGACGGCCGGGTCGGCCCGGCCGCGAGCGGGCCCCTCGATCACCGCCCAGATCAGGGAGAGGAAGCCGGCAGCGGACAGGGCGAGCCCGCCCGCGTCCGGGCGCGGCGCCGGGGGTGTGCGCGGGGCGGAGGCGAGGAAGGGCGTGAGGGCGAGGGCGGCGGCCACCAGGGGAACGTTGACCCAGAGGCAGGCCCGCCAGGAGAACTCCTCGACGAGCCAGCCGCCGACGGCCGGGCCGGTCAGGGCACCGAGGGTGCCCGCGGCCGCGCCTGCTCCGATCACCCGGCGGCGCGGCTCGAGGCCGGGGAAGAGGTCGTCGAGGAGGCCGAGGGCGGCGGATGTCAGCAGCGCGGCACCGGCGCCGGCGCCGCAGCGGGCGGCGATCAGGGGCGGCGAGGTGGTGGCGAGGGCGCCGAGGGCCGGGGTGAGAACGCAGACGGCGAGGCCGGTGACGAAGGACCCGCGCCTGCCGACCCGTTCGGTGACGACGCCGGCCGGCAGAACGGCGGCGCCCAGGACCACGGCGTACGCGTCGACGATCCACTGGATACGGGCCAGGCCGGCGCCGAGGTCGTGCCCGAGGGCGGGAGCGGCGACGTCGAGGACGGTCAGGTCCATGCCGACGGTGAACAGGCCCAGGCACAGCGCGGCCGCCGCCGCCCGCCGCTCGGGCGGTCGGCGAGGTCTTCGGTCCATGGCCTTGTCCCCCGCATCCGTCACCACCCGGCCGCAGGGAGCCTTCCCAGTCCGCCCCCGGAAAACAGCCGCGGCCACCGGCCGCCACGAACGAGTGATGACCGTCGCCGTGTGGACTCCCGCGGCGGGGCCGGTGGCGCGTGGCGGGGCTGGTCCATCCGTGTTGCGATGGAGGGAGGACCACGCACGGAAGACGGAGACCACGCACGCGAGACTGGGAGCGATCATGGCAACGAGGAAGCAGCTCAAGGCGCGGGACATCATGTCGAAGGGCGTGCAGTGCGTCGGGGAGCACCAGTCGCTGTACGAAGCGTCGCAGATGATGCGCGACCTGAAGGTCGGCTGCCTGCCGATCTGCGGGGACGACAACCGCCTCAAGGGCCTGGTCACCGATCGTGACATCGTCATACAGTGCGTCGCCGAGGGCCGTGACCCCTCGACGTTGCAGGCCGGCGCGCTCGGCGGCAACCTGCACTGGATCGACGCCGACGCCGACGCGAACGAGGCGCTGGAGACGATGGAACGCCACCAGATCAAGCGCCTGCCGGTGATCGACGTCCGCAACGAGCACAAGCTGTGCGGCATGATCACGGAAGCGGACCTGGCGAAGAACCTCACGGACGAGCAGATCGCCGAGTTCGCGTCCCGCGTCTACGCGACGGCGCGCTGACGGCCTTTCGCGTGTACGCGACCGCAGGCTGACGCGCTCCCCTCCGACACGGGCGGGCCGGATCGACCGGCCCGTCCGTCGGACGCCGGGAGCTCCGGTCGCCGACTGTTCAGGGGCCGGCGACTCCCGCGTGCGGGGGTCTTCTTGCCGGCGGGGGCCGCTGGGGGCTGTTTGCCGCCTGCGGCGGGCGCCCCGCGGGCGCGTCCTCAAGCACCGGCCGGGCTTGATCGTCTGCTGGGCTCAGTCACTTTCAGCCCGTCCGGCGTTCGAGGGTGACGGGGATCTCCAGCACTTCATCGCGTCGAGGTTCAGCGCGCGCGTACCCCGTCGATGGCGAGGGCGAGCAGCTGGTCGGCCTCGGCCGGGCCGTCGGGTTCCTGCTCGGTGGCCAGGGCGATGGCGCTGACGAGTTTGAGCAGCTGGGTGACGGTGGCCTCGGGGCGTACGGCGTGCACCTGACGGGAGGCGGCCCGGGGTAGGAGCCAGTGGTCAGGCCGGGCGTGCGCCCCGGGCTGGACACACTTCTACCTGGAACCACGAACTGTGGGTTCGGGCAGCGAGCGGCCGCGATCCACAGCAGGTCATCCGGCGAAATGCGCCTCGATCACAGGCTGTTCAGCGGCCGGCGACCGGTTCCGGCATGCCCGTGCCCACCTGCTGCATGCGGGAGAGCTTCCGCACGAAGACGATCGCCAGCACGGCCGCCGCGATGTCCATCAGGTCGGAGGCGATCACGATGCCCGCGGCCTGCTGGAGGGTGTGCGGGGTCTCCGCCCGTCCGTAGAGGGTGGAGCCGATTCTGCCGATGAGCAGTGCCACGATCCACAGCGCCCACCACGTCCTCACCGGCGTCCGCGAGATCTCGCGCCGGGCACCGTCAGGTGCGGACTGGGCGCTGGCGTCCCATGTCTGCGTGGCGACCCGGTACGGCAGCCAGAGGTTACCGACCGGCACGAACCAGGCGCCGATGGCCCATCCCTTGCCCATGGTGCACATGTCCTGCGCGAAGTGGTCGGCGTTCGTCCGGACCCGGTGGAACCAGATGATGAAGACCACGGCCGCCGCGAGATTGCCCACCACTTGCAGGACTCCGGCCAGCGCGTAGAGGTTGTCACCCCTGTCCAACGCACGGTCGCTGACGGATCGCACGTCTTCCAGCAGCGCGTAGATGTTGAAGCCGGCGTAGACGGCGAAGAGGTCGGTGACGGTGACCAGTGCGAGCAACACGGTGACGGCTGTCGCGAGGCCCTGGACCGGGCGGAGCGGAGGACGGCCGGATGGCATGAAGGCAGGACTGTACGACATGAATGATCCCCCCTGGGAACATGAAAAAGCCCGCTTCGTGCGGGCTCGGGAGAAACATACCAGTCCTGCGGTTCCGCTCAGTAACGGTATCCGGGCCAGTGCGGGTCCTCCGAGCGGGCGGCCAAGTGAGGCCGAGCAGTCGTACGCGGTGGAGCAGTTGCTCGGACACGCCGTGGACCCGCAGGCGTGCGGGGGGGCGTGGCGTAGGAGCCAGACCGTCAGCTCTGCCCGCGTGGCTTCCTCGTCGTGCCAGGTGTGCCATGGGAGCTCGTCCCCGAACGGGTAGTACTCCCCATGGTCCACCGCCTCGGCCCCCGAAGATCTCCGATGTACCCGACCGGTCCCCCGCGCCCGCCCGCCTCCTTCACCCCACGCCCGGCTCCGCCGGCAGCACGTGGTCGCCGACCCTGTCGGTGCTCAGGCACAGGGAGCAGACGACGGCGTCATGGGTGCGGCAGGCGGCCACGTCCGGGCGCTCGAATTCCTGTCGGCAGACGTGGCAGCGGTAGAGGGCGCCGCTCGGGTTGCCGTCCGCGTCGAGCAGCGGCTCGTCGAGTCCGTCCGTGCGCCGGCGCAGGTAGTACCGGCCCTTGGTCAGGACGGCCATCAGCGGGGTGAGGAGGAAGGCGATGAGAGCCGCGGCGACGGGCGAGTACGGCTGGAGGGTGTCACCGAGCGCGTGGAAGTAGAGGGCGATCGACATGCCGGAGGCGGCGACGAAGGCCACGGTGCCGACCGGGTTGACCGCGTACAGCATGCCCCGGCGGAACTCGGGTTGCCGGGGTGAGAGCTTCAGCAGGTACTTGTTGACCATGATGTCGGTGGCGACGGTGACGACCCAGGCGATCGCGCAGTTGGAGTAGAAGCTCAGGACGCGGTTGAGGAAGCTGAACATGTCGGCCTCCATCAGCGCCAGGGCGAAGGCCAGGTTGAGCAGGACGAACACCATGCGCCCGGGGTAGCGCCCGGTCAGCCGGGTGAAGGAGTTGGTCCATGCCAGCGAGCCGGAGTAGGCGTTGGTCACATTGATCTTGATCTGGCTGATCACGACCAGTGCCACCGCCAGCGGTATCACCAGCCAGGACGGCATCATCGCGTCGAAGGCCGCCTTGAACTGCTGAATCGGTTCGGCCGCCGCCGACGGTCCCACGGCGGCCAGCACGTACACGGCGAGGAAGACGCCGATCGCCTGCTTCAGGGCGCCGAGTACGACCCAGCCGGGGCCGGCCATGACGACGGCGATCCACCAGGCGCGGCGGTTCCCGGCGGTCCTCGGGGGCATGAAGCGCAGGTAGTCGATCTGCTCGCCGATCTGCGCGATCAGCGACAGGCACACCCCGGAACCGAGCAGCACCGAGGCCGTGTTCACGCCTGCGTGCCCGTCGCTGCCGGGGTAGGAGAGCCAGTGGTCGACCGTGCCCGGGTCGGTGGCCACCAGGTAGAGCAGCGGTCCCACCATCAGCAGCAGCCACACCGGTGTCGTCCACACCTGGAGCTTGGTGAGTGCCTTCATCCCGTAGACAACCAGGGGAATCACCATGAACGTGGAGATCAGGTAGCCCAGCCACAACGGCAGCCCCAGTCCCAGCTTCAGCCCCTGTGCCATGATCGCGCCTTCGAGGGCGAAGAAGATGAAGGTGAAACTGGCGAAGATGACGCTGGTGAGGACCGAGCCGTAGTAGCCGAAGCCGGAACCGCGGGTGACGAGGTCCAGGTCGATGTTGTAGCGCGCCCCGTAGTAGGCCAGCGGGAAACCGGTGACGAAGATGACCACGGCGGCGACGAGGATCGCGGTCAGCGCGTTCCCGGTGCCGTGCGAGAGGCCGATGCCGGCCCCGATGGAGAAATCGGCCATGTATGCGATCCCGCCCATGGCGGTGGTCGCCACGACCATCGGCGTCCAGCGGCGGTAACTGCGCGGCGCGAAACGGAGGGTGAAGTCCTCCAGCGTCTCGCCCGCCGCGCGGTCGGCGGCGGCCCTGGCGTGCGCCGACTCCCGGCGGCCGCCGGTCTCTTCCACTGGTTGCTCGGTCCTCATGGTGCCTCCCCGGGCGCGATGTCGCTGCGAGGGCACCCCTGGTGCCCGGGGCGAACGCTAGGCAGACCGTATTTCCTGCTGCCGCTTCGTACGTGAAGGGGGTGTTTCGGGGAGCCCCAGGACAACCGGCCAGGTCGGCTCGAACCTGGCCTGTACATGCCCGACTGGGGGTGGTCGTGTGGACCTCCCGGAGTACGCCCGCACAGCGGCAGGAGAGCTCTCATGTACAGACCGGTGTGGATCGGCAGCGCGGCTGTCGCGCTCATGGCCGCGACCTTCTCACCCTCGGCGGCCACGGACGCCGGCGTGCCGCCCGGCAGGATCACGATCGACGTGGTCGCGGTCAACGGCTCGGGGTGCCCGGCCGGATCGGCCGCCGTCGCGGTGGCGTCGGACAACACGGCGTTCACGGTGACGTACAGCAGGTATCTCGCCCAGGTGGGCGTCGACGCCAAGCCGACCGACTTCCGCAAGAACTGCCAGCTCGGCCTCAACGTCCACGTCCCCCAGGGCTACACCTACGCGATAGCCAAGGCCGACTACCGCGGCTTCGCGCACCTGGAACGCGGAGCCACGGGCCTGGAGCGGGCCGGCTACTACTTCCAGGGCATGTCGCACACGACGTTCGCCAGTCATCGCTTCGCCGGCCCGGTCAGCGACAACTGGCAGACGACCGACATCACGGACGCCGAGGCCCTCGTCTTCGCGCCGTGCGGCACACAGCGGATCCTCAACGTCAACACCGAGCTGCGCGTGAGCGCCGGCACCTCGGACCCGTCGACGACCAACAGTTTCATGGCGATGGACTCGACGGACGGCAGCGTCAACACCCTCTACCACTTCGCCTGGAAGGAATGTCCCTGACCGTGGCGAGCTGGACCATCACGCGTCGGAGTGGGCCCCTGGGCCCAGGGGAGGGACCTCGATGTTCAGACCGGTGATGACCGGCAGCGCGGCCGTCGCGCTCGTGGCCGCTACGTTCTCGCCGGCAGCGGCCGCTGCCGGCGTCCGGGACGGGGTACCGCCGCCGGACAAGATCGTGATCGATGTGGTCGCCGTCAACGGCTCGGGCTGCCCGGCGGGATCGGCCCATGTGGCCGTCTCGCCGGACAACACGGCCTTCACCGTGTCCTACAGCAGTTACATCGCCCAGGTGGGCGTGGGCTCCAAACCGACCGACTTCCGCAAGAACTGCCAGCTCGGCCTGAACGTCCACGTCCCCCAGGGCTTCACCTACGCGGTGGCCCGCGCCGACTACCGCGGCTTCTCCCACCTGGAGAAGGGCGCGACGGGCCTGGAGCGGGCCAACTACTACTTTCAGGGCATGCAGCAGACCGCCTTCATGAACCACCACTTCACCGGGCCCACGAACGACGACTGGCAGACGTCCGACTCCACGGACATCGACGCCCTGGTGTACGCGCCCTGCGGGGCCAAGCGGAACTTCAACATCAACACCGAGCTGCGGGTGGACGCGGGGACGTCCGACCCCACCAAGACGACCAGCTTCATGGCGATGGACTCCACCGACGGCGAGATCAACACGCTGTACCACTTCGCGTGGAAGACGTGTCCTTCCTAGGAGCCGTGTCCGGCGGGTCTTCGGCCGCGGGCCGCTTTGCCGCTTGCGGCGGCGGGCGCCCTGCGGGCGCGTCCTCAAACTCCCCCAGCTACCGCTGGGAGGTGCCCCCGGACGGGCTTGATTGTGGCTGAGCCCAGCCGACATCAGCCCGTCCGGCGTTTGAGGACACCGCCGCGCAGCGGTGGTGCGCACGATACGCCCCCCGGCTCCCTACCCGCCCACGCGCGCGAGCACCGACCGCACCGCGCGGTCGATCGCGTGGCGCACCTGAACCCGCTCGGCGGGGTCGGCCGTCTCGAACCCGTGGTGGCCGAGCGGTACGTCGATGATCTCGACGTCGGCTCCGCCGTCCCCGGCGGCGGTCAGGAACTCCTCGACCGTCGCCGCGATCCCCGCGTTCTCCAGTCCGACCCGGGTCAGCACGACCGGCAGCCGCCCCGCCGTACGCACCGCGGTCGCGGGGCGGAACCGGGCGGGCACCCGGCCCCAGTTCGGCAGCGGCGCGAGGACGGGATAGGTCGCCGCCACGCACCGCAGCCACGGCGGGGGTGCCGCGAGCCAGTCCGCCGACAACAGCCCGCCGGCGGAGAAGAACCACAGGGCGACGCGCTCCGCGTCGACGCGCGGGTCGGACCGTACGAGCTCGACCGCGTCGGCGACGTCCTGGGCCGCGCGCTCGTAGTCGGCGAGGTCGTGCAGCCGGTGATCCACCGTCACGCCGACCGCTCCGAGACTCGCCACGTACCGGCCGTAGCCGACGAAGGCCGGCCAGTCGCGCGGTGTCGGCCGCACGCCCTCGGGAACCGGTCCGCCGTGGACGAGGACCACCGCCGGGCGGGGCCCGTCGGCGTCGGGCAGGTAGAGGTCGACCCGGCCCGTCCGCTCGCGGCTCCGCTCCGGGACGTCCAGGAGGAACGGCTGGAGGTGCGGGGGCGCCTCGCCCGCCGTGGCGGCGATCCGGTGGCCCTCGCCGGCGGCGGCTCGCAGCAGTACCCCGGCCAGTTCGCCGGGGGTGGAGAGCATCGGCCAGTGTCCGGTGGCCAGTTCGAAGAAGGTCACCCGGGGGTCGGTGAGCGCTTTCAGACGGGGATCCCCGAGTCGCACCAGTGCCTCGACCATGGCAATGCTCGACCCGTTGGCCGTGCACAGGACACCGGTCGTCGGCAGCCCGGCGACCGCTTCGGACAGGCGCAGCGGCTGGGTGACCGTGCCCACCGGCTGTGGTGCGGCGAGACGGGCCAGCCGGGCCAGTGCGTCCTGTGGGACACCGGCGACGCTGCCCCAGCGCTGCCACTCGCCGGGTGACGGCGGGGCGATCAGCCAGTCCTCCCCCGCCTGCCCGGCCAGGCGCGGCGCCCGCTCGCGAACGCCCTGATCGGGCACGAGGTTGAGGGCCGGGTCGCCGTCCTGGGGCATGCCCGTGTCCAGGTAGACGATCCGGGCGATCCGCTCCGGGCGCCGGCCGGCGGCGCCGAGGACGGGGTGGATGCCGTAGCAGTGGCCGACGAGCACCACCTCCGGAGCGTCCACGTCGTCGATCAGCCGCACCAGGTCCTGGATGTGCGTCTCCAGATCCGTGCCGGGTCCCGCCAGGTGGCGGCGGTCACCCATGCCGGTGAGCGTCGCCGGATACGCCTCGGCTCCCGACTCCCCCAGCCGGTCGGCCACTTCCCGCCAGATCCAGCCGCCGGTGTGGGCGCCCGACACCAGGATGAATGCCGTCATGAACCTCTCCTCGCACGTTGTCCGTCCTTGTCCGTCCCGCGGGGCCGGCCGCACCGGCCGCCCGCGCTCGCCGGTACGGTAGGAACTCCAGCTGGGGGAGGTTCAAGCCGTGTCGTCGGACAGCATGTGGAGCATCGGGGAGCTCGCCGAGCACGCGGGCGTCACCGTCAAGACCGTCCGCTTCTACTCGGACCGCGGCCTGCTGCCCGAGGCCGCCCGCAGCTCCGGGGGCCACCGCCGGTACGGGCCCGAGGCGCTCGACCGGCTCCGCCTGATCCGTTCCCTGCGCACCCTCGACCTGCCGGTCCCGGAAGTGAGCCGGGTGCTCGACCAGGAGGACGCCCTGGAGGACGTCATCGCGGGGCAGTTGCGGGAGCTCGGCTCGCGGCTGACCGCCCTGCGCTGGCGGGAGGCCGCGCTCCAGCTCCTCCAGGACTGCGATCCGGAGGAACGCGCCGACCGGCTGCGCCTCATCGGCGCCATGTCCACCCCGCCCAGCACGGTCCCGCTCGCACGCTTCTGGCGGGGCTGGCTGCCCCCGCGGCTGCCCGCCCGGCTGGTCTCCGCCATCCTCGACCAGGCGATTCCGCAGCTCCCCGCGGCGCCGACGCCGGCCCAGGTGCTGGCCTTCGCCCGGATGCACGCCCTCGTCTCCGGCCCCTGCGTCGGGGACGGTCCCTGCCGGCCCGCCGTGCACCGGCCCGAGGGGGGTTACCGGCCGGCCGTGCTCTACGACGGTCTGGCCGAGGCGTTCGCGCTGGCGGCCCCGCACCTGCGGGCGCGGCGGCCACCGCACGAGGGCGAGGCGCTCGACTGCTTCGTCGCCACGCACGCCCGCTCGTCCGGCATGCGCGACACCCTCGACTTCCGCCGCCGGCTCGGCGGTCTGCTAGCCACGGAGCCGCGCATCGACCGCTACTGGGAACTGGCCGCCGAGCTCTCCGGCCCGTCGGAGCCGACCCCCGGCGCCGCCCATGACTGGCTGAACACCGCCCTGAACAGCCAGATCGCCCGCCAGACCGCCTGAAACACAGGGTTCGGGCGGGACCGTGTCACGTGACGCAGCCGTCCAGCAGCGGCCCGAGCTCCCGCGCCACGGTCCTCAGCGCGCGGGTGTCCCGCTCGGCCCTGGCGATGAGGATCGCTCCCTCCAGAGAGCTGATCATGAGCGTCGCGAGCGACTCGGCCCTGCCGGCCGGAACGCCCATCTCCGTGAGCGCCCGGGACACCGGCCGGTTCCAGCAGGCGAACGCGGCGGCGGCAGCGTCCCGGGTGGATTCGCTGCCCTCCGCGCAGTCCACCGTCGCCGCCGCGACGGGACAGCCCGAGGCGAACCCGGCCGTCTCGAACTCGTCCGTCCACTGACGCGTCATCGCGGCGAACAGCCCGCTCGGCGACGGTTGTGGCATCTCGGCGAGGAACCGGTCGACGCGCCGGGCGGCGTAGCGGCCCGCCCAGGCCACGGCCTCGTTGACGAGCTGTTCCTTGCCGCCCGGGAAGTAGTGCTGCAGCGATCCCCGCGGAGCGTGGGCATGGGCGACGACGGCGCGCATGCCCGTCGCCGTCACTCCGTCGCGCCGAAAGAGCTGAGCGGCGCTGAACACCATCCGCTCGCGCGGCTGCCGCTCGGAAACCGCCATCACCGACCTCCCACCGACCGACGGACCGGGCGAACGGGCGCCGCCCACAACCGGTCAAGCCTATAGACGCCCGGCGCACCGGCACCGGCCGCGGGCGCGTGAATGCGGACGGACCGCAGGACCGCGCCGGACCGGCCCCCCCGGGACGGTAGTAGGGCATCCTCCGACCTACTGGTCTCCTTCCGTCAGGAGCGACACCCCACGAGGAAAGAGAAACGAACATGGCCGGCACGCGCACCACCAAGAAGGAACCCCGCAGGCGGTTCGGTTGCCTCGCTCGCGATCTGGGCCGACGACGGCCGGAAGCTCGCCGCTTTCTACGCCGCCGCCCTGGGACGCGAGGTCGGCCGGGCGTATCCCGACGAGCAGGGCGATGAGGTCGCCTTCACGCTGACCGACGGCGGCATGATGTACGTCTTCTCCACCTCGAAGAGCTTCACCGCACCGAACTGGCCGGCCGACGAGCTGACCTTCCGCCTCGACCTGACCTTCGCCGACGTCCCCGCGGCGGAGAAGCGGCTGCTGGAGCTCGGCGCGACCAAGCCCGACTTCCAGCCCGGCGGGAAGCACTGGACCGTACTGCTGGACCCCTCGGGCCAGCCCTTCTGCGTCAGCGGGCGACGCTGACGCGGAAGGTCCTGCCGCCGAGCGTCGGGCGCCACGGCGTCCGGGCCGGCGCAGCACCATGACGCCGGGCCCGGAGCCGCCTATCATGACGACCGTCATAGACGGCGAGGGCGGGCGCTCACGCAAGCGCGGCGCGCCCGGAGACGGCGGTGCGTGGTGGACATCGGTTTCATCGGCCTCGGCGTCATGGGGCAGCCCATGGCACTCAATCTCGCGCGCGCCGGCACGGGCCTCGTCGTCTGGAACCGCACCGCCGCCAGGAGCGAGCCGCTGCGCGTGGCCGGCGCCGAGGTGGTGAAGGGGCCCGCCGAGGTCTTCGAGCGGGCCCGCGTCGTGTTCCTCATGCTGGCCGACGGCGCCGCGATCGACGCGGTGCTGGGCCGTGGCACGCCGGACTTCGCCGTGCGCGTCGCGCGGCACACCGTCGTCCACATGGGCACGACGTCGCCCGAGTACTCGCGCGGCCTGGAGGCCGACGTCCGCACTGCCGGGGGCGACTACGTCGAAGCACCGGTCTCCGGTTCGCGGGGTCCCGCCGAGGCCGGGCGGCTCGTGGCGATGCTGGCCGGTGAGCCGCGGGCGGTGGAGGAGGTACGGGCGGCAGTCCGGCCGGTGTGCCACGAGGCGTTCGTCTGCGGGCCGGTCCCGAACGCGCTGCTGATGAAGCTCTCGGTGAACCTGTTCCTGATCACCATGGTCACCGGCCTCACCGAGGCGTTCCACTTCGCCGACCGGCACGGGCTGGACAGACGGCAGTTCCTGGACGTACTCGACGCCGGTCCGATGGCCAGCGGCGTCTCCCGGATGAAGGCGCCCAAGCTGCTGTCCCGCGACTTCGCCGTCGAGGCGGCGGCCCTGGACGTCCTGAAGAACAACCAGCTGATCGCCGAGGCGGCCAGGACGGCCGGCCTGTCGTCCCCCCTGCTGGACGTCTGCCACGCGCTCTTCGGCGAGACGGTCGCCCTGGGGCAGGGCGGTTCCGACATGGTGGCCGTACTACGGGCGATCGAGGACCGGACCGACCGCGACCGGGGCCACTGATCCCGTCCGCCGCGGCGCCCCGACCGGCCGGGCCGCCGACACCGTGCGGCACGGGCACGGCGGGCCCGGCCATGAGACGTGTCAGGGCCGGGCCCGGCGGCCGGAAGCAGGGCGGCGCCGGCCCGCCCGGTGTCAGCCGCGCGACGCCGGCGGTGCCGGCGGCCACGGCACGTGAACCAGGAGGGGCAGGAGTGCCTCCTCCTCGTAGTCGAGGTGCGCGTTCAGCTCCTTCGCCATCCGGTTCAGCTCGGTGCGGAAGCGCTCGGGATCGGCGATGGTGATGCCGGCCAGCAGCGCGACGAGTTCGGCCTGCAGGCGGGCGACCGTGCGGTGTTCGTCGCGGAGCCGGTCGAAGGTGTCGCCCAAGTGGGGGTGGTATCGGGCGATTCCGGGGAAGAGGTGCGCGTCCTCGCTGGCGTGGTGGAACTCCAGGGACTGGCAGAACGCCAGGCAGCGCTGCCGGATCTGCAGGCCGAGGCTCGGCGCCGGAGGCTCGCCGGGGCCCTCGTGGGCGGCCCGCGCGGCGAAGTGGGCGTCGACCTCGGCACCGACCTGGGCCAGCTGGGCCCGCAGCCAGGTGTGGACCTCCATGAGCTTGTCGGCGAGGGTCTCGGCCTCGCGGGGCCGCTCCCAGGCGTCGGGCTCGGCGCGCTCCAGCACGACGACGGGGAGGAGCCTGCCGGTCGCGGCCTGGTAGTCGCCGTATCCGGGTGCCGCCCGTACGACGCGCGCGAACAGTTCCTCGCGTCGGGCGCCCTCGGCGGGCACCGCGAGCGCTTCGAAGGTCTCGGTGCCGATCTCCACGCGTACGACGGGACGGGCGAGCAGGTTGCGGTACCAGTGGGGGTGGCGGGGAGCGCCGAGGTTGGATCCGACGATCAGCAGCAGGCCGCCGTCGCGGACGTAGCCGAGCGGCGTCGTGTGCTCGTTCCCCGAGCTCGCGCCGGTGGTCGTCAGGAGGAGGAGGTCGCCGCCTTCGAAGGGGCCACCGACCTTTCCTCCGTTGGCGCGGAACTCCTCGATGACGGATTGGTTGAACGACGTGGGCATGCGGTTCGAGATCTCCTGAGCAAGGCGTGGGTCCGCAGTGACTGCGGTGGTGGTGAAGGCGGCGCATGTGCGCGGCATGAGGCGATCGCCCGCGGCTCCTCGCCCGAGGCACATGCCGACCGGGCACGCACGTACCTCTGGCGCGAGGGTGTGGCGCATCGAGGCGTGCGCCGGGCCGTGCCGGGGCCCGGGAAGAGGGAGAAGCGACGTGCGAAGGCGCTACATCATGCGCAGGGCGCGGAGTATGAACTCATGGCGGAATCCCTGGGTCGGGGTGCTCGCCCGATCAAGCTCCCGCCCCCCACGAAGCCCGGCACTGGAGGAGCACATGAACGCACCCCGCGCCCGCCTGGCCGCCGCCCTGCTCACCACGTGCGTCGCCGCCGCCCTCACCGTCGCCGTCCCCGCCGCCCCCACCGCGGCCGGGACGGCGGCCCGTACGCCCGCACCCGACGCCCCGCACCGCGGCACGGTCACCCTCGCACGAGACCCCGGCCGCTCCCCCGCCCCCGGGCGCGAACGGGCCGTCCGCGCCTTCGCCGAGGGCCGCCGGGCAAGAGCCGGCGCCGCCGCCGACCTCACGCACAACTGGTGGGGCGTCTTCCCCCAGCCCGGCACGCACGACGGCATCATGGCCACCCACAGCGTCGACCCGGCCTACCGCGTCACCGACTCCGAGAACTTCACGTACGCGCCCACCACCAAGGCGCAGAAGTCCTGCATGGAGGTTGTCACCGCCTACTGGGACACCGGCACCGAGCTGTGGGCCTGGGACTGGTGCTCCAGCCCCGGCGGCCCCGCCAAGGTCCTGCCCGTCGACGCGGAATTCCTCTCCACCTACACCACCGACGCCACCGGCCGCCCCGCCTACAGCGTGCAGATGGTCCAGGACGACGCCTCCGCCAACCGCTGGTCGGCCTACCTGTTCAACCACCGCACCGCCGGCTGGGACCTGCTCTTCCGCCAGTCCGGCAAGGACCTCAGCGAGCTGGAACACGGCTGGGACATGTTCGAGATCTACGCGAGCGTCAACCCCTCGACCGGCGTCGGCTACTACTGCACCGAGGCCCGCTCCACCGTCTTCGACAGCGGCGCCGTCCAGCTCCGCTCCAAGGGCACCTGGAAGCCGGCCCGCCCGGCCGACTCCCCGTGGACCGAGGACCGGCCCGACGGCCGCGACTTCCTCTGCCCGCCCCTGCGCTTCGTCCAGGCGGGCGCCAACGACCACTGGACCGTGCGCCAGTAGACCTGACGAAACGTCAATTCTTCCTAGGTAGCGCCCTTTCGTCACTGCCCGTCACCCTCGTACCGCTCGCACCGGGACGAAAGGGGCTACCCGGCCGGCACCCCGCTCACACCTCGTATCACCAGTGCGGGGGAGACTTTCGCCGATCGCCCCCCTGCCGTCCGGGAAGTTCCCCGAGAGTTGGGCGCATGAGCTTGACCACCGCAGGGAAAACCCCCGGACCCGTCCGGTTCTACCTGGCCTGCGATCACCGCGGCTGCGACGCACGGACCACCTTCGACCTCGTCATCCCCGACCCCGGCCCCTCCCGTGACGACGACCTGTGGGGGTATCTCCTCCACCACGCCCACACCGCCACCCCGCACATCAAAGAACTCGGCTGGGCCTACATCAACGGCGACGGCTACTGGTGCCCCGACTGCTGCGCCCCGGCCCACCACCACCCCCGCTCCCTCCCCGGACCCACCTCCCACACCTGATACCGCCGGCACCGGACGTACGGTCTAATGACAGCGAGGCACAGGAAGGCACAGCCGGACAGCGGCCGGCGTCCGCAGGAATGACGGCCGCCGGGCGGGCAGCGCGAACGACGTGCGGTGTCCGCCCGGCCGGTATCGGCGGGTACGAGGGAGGAGACCGTGGACGAGCACGAGCACCCGACACAGCAGGGGCCCCCGGCGGAACAGGCACGGGAGGCCCGGGAGCGCGCAGGGTCGGCGGCGCGCCAGGAAGCCGCGCAGCTGACCGCGCGGAACATCCACGGCATCGCCCTGACCTGGGTCGACAACGCCGGGATCACCCGCGTCAAGACCATCCCCACCACCCGTCTGCCCGCGACCGCCCGCTCGGGCGTGGGCATGTCCCCCGTTTTCGACGTCTACCTCTCCGACGACTCCCAGGTCACCAGCAAGCACATCGGCGGCCCCGACGGCGACCTGCGGCTCGTCCCCGACCTCGACCGCCTCACCCCCCTGGCCGCGCAGCCGGGCTGGGCATGGGCACCGGTCGACCGGTACGAACAGGACGGCACCCCGTACTCCGCCTGCCAACGGCACTTCGCCCGGCGCATGACCGCCCTCGCCGCCGGGCGCGGTCTGGAACTGCGCATGGGCTTCGAGACCGAATGGTCCGCCACCACCCGCCCGCCCGCCGACGCCCCCACCGGGACGGACGTGCGCTACGCCGGTCCCGGGCCGGCGTACGGCATGGCGCGCGTGGTGGAGCTCTCCGACTACCTCGGTGACATCCTCCGGTCCCTGGCCGCGCAGGACATCGAGGTGCTCCAGCTCCATCCCGAGTACGAACCGGGGCAGTTGGAGGTGTCGACCGCTCCGGCCGACCCCGTCACCGCCGCCGATCACACCGTGCTGGTCCGCGAGACCATCCGTGCCGTCTCCGCCCGCCACGGGCTGACCGCCTCCTTCGCCCCCGTCGTCCGGGCGGGCGCCGTCGGCAACGGCGCGCACCTTCACCTGAGCCTGTGGCAGGACGGTGAGAACCTCTGCCGGGGCGACGGCCCCCAGGGCATGACGCCCACGGGCGAGAGCTTCCTCGCCGGGATCCTCCGGGAACTGCCCGCCCTGCTGGCCTTGGGCGCGCCCCTGGCCGCCAGCTATCTGCGCCTGGAGCCCTCCCGGTGGGCGGGCGCCTTCCACTGCTGGGGAGTGGAGAACCGGGAGGCGGCACTGCGCTACATCCCGGGCCCGCCCGACGACGCCGAGTCCGCCAACGCCGAGCTCAAGTGCTTCGACCCGGCCGCCAACCCGTACCTGATCACCGGAGCCGTCATCGCCGCCGGCCTCGCCGGGATCGACGCGCGCCTCACCCTGCCGCCTCCCGTCGCCGGCGACCCCGTGAGGACCGGAACCACCCCGCGCCTGCCCGCCTCGCTCCCCGAGGCGATCGAGCGCTTCTCCCGCTCGGAGCTCCTGCGCGCCGCACTGGGCGATCCCCTCTTCGAAGCCGTGCTGGCCGTCCGCCGCGGCGAGGTCGCCCTCGCCGACGGCCGGGAGCCGCAGGCCCTGGCCGACGCCCTCCACGACCGCTACTGACAACGACCGCTCCTGACATCACCGTTCAGGACAACGAGCGTTCAGGACAACGAGCGTTCAGAGCGACGGTCGTCACCGGCGACGACCGTCGCCGACGACCCCCGACGCACAGCGCGACCCGGCCGCGAGACCGGGTGACCAGCACGTCCGAGCGACAGCGAAGGTGGAAACGGTGACCACGATCGAGGCACCCGACCGGCTGGTGGACCACCACTGCCACGGCGTCGCGCGCCGCTCCCTGACGGCCGCGCAGTTCACCGCCTACCTGACCGAATCCGACGCCCCGGCCGCCCCCGGCACCACGTTCTTCGACACCCAGCTCGGCTTCGCGATGCGCCGCTGGTGCCCGCCCGCGCTCGGCCTGACCGCCCACTGCCCGCCCGCCGACTACCTCGCCCGCCGTACGGAGCTGGGTGCCGACGAGTCCACCCGGCGCCTGCTGCGCGCCACCGGCATCACCGACTACCTCCTCGACACCGGGCTGCCCGGCGGCCTGACCACACCGGGCGAGGTCGCCGCGGCCTCCGGCGCCCGCACCCACGAGATCGTACGGCTGGAGTGCCTCGCGGAAGCCGCGGCGGACGTCGCCGGCAGCGGCCAGGACTTCCTCGGCCGCCTGGTCACGGCGGTGCACGAGGCGGCCCGTACCGCCATCGCCTTCAAGTCGGTGGTCGCCTACCGCCACGGGCTGGACTTCGACCCGCGGCCGCCCAGGACCCAGGAGGTGTACGGGGCCGCCGGCCGCTGGCTCGCCCTCCGCAAGCCGGGCGACCGCCTCCACGATCCCGTCCTGCTGCGCCACCTGCTCTGGACCGCCGCCGAGACGGGCCTCCCCCTCCAGCTGCACACCGGGTTCGGCGACCCCGACCTGCGCCTGCACCGCGGCGACCCGCTGCTCCTGACCGACTTCATCCGCGCCGTACGCCCCACCGGCTGCCCGCTGATCCTGCTGCACACCTACCCGTACCACCGCAACGCCGCCTACCTCGCGCACGCCTACCCGCACGTCCACACCGACATCGGCCTCGCCGTCCCGCACACCGGTGCCCGGGCCGAGGCCGTCCTGGCCGAGACGCTCGAACTGGCGCCGTTCGGCAAGCTGATGTTCTCCACCGACGCCTACGGGCTGCCCGAGCTCTACCTCACGGGCACCCGGCTCTTCACCCAGGCCCTCACCCGTCTGCTGACCTCCTGGGTGCGCGAGGGCGCCTGGACGGCCCCCGACGCGCGGCGCGTGGCGGAGATGATCACCTCGGGCACGGCGCGGCGGGTCTACGGGCTCGACCCGGACGGACGGGACTGACCTCGGCGGACGCCTGCCGACCGCCGGTCCGGCCCGAACCGGCCCTGGCGGCCGAGGCGTTCGCCGTCACGGAAACCGCCGGGCGGCCGTCCCGCCGTGGCCGCGCCGGCCGCCCGGGTCAGCGGGCGGTGGCGGGCGGGACCTCCTCCCGTGCTCTCAGGCGCGTACGGACGTGCTCGGCGGCGTCGCGGCCGCCGGGGACCCGCTCCCACAGGGCCAGCAGCTCGGGGGCCAGGCCGGGGGCCCGCTCGCCGCTGTGCTGCCAGCAGTAGTGCGCCCGTTTCACGGCGGCGAGCACCTCGGTGTCCGCCGGGCCACTGCGCGCCAGGCGGGACCGGGCCGCCGCCATCCACAGCTCGGCGGCCCGGACATGGTCGCCGGCCAGACGGGCGAGGTCGGCCCGGACCTCGGTCCACAGGCCCGCCTCGGGGCTGTCCGGGCCGTGCGCGCGCAGGGTCTGCTGCTCCCAGGCGGCGGCCATCGCGGCCGCCTCGTTGTGCCGGCCCGCGTGGGCGGCGGCGAGGATGCCGGGCAGCAGTTCCTCGTGCGCCGGCGTCACCACGGGCCGCGGCGCCGGGGCC
>NZ_JAGGOL010000199.1 GCF_018614525.1 Streptomyces sp. ISL-11 | reverse complement strand
GGCCTGGAGCACGCGCACGGGTGCGGCGGCCGGCGGCCGGGCCGGAGCGGGCGGTGACGGAGGTGCCGGCGGTGGCGTCTGAGATGCGGGCTTCGGTGGCGCGGGCTTCGGTGGCGCGGGCGGCGCGGGCCGTACGGCGGGCGGGCGCGGTACCGGGTGACAGCGGACGAGGACTGCCGAACCGTTTCCGGCACGCGCCGTGACCGTTCGGCACCTCGGGCCGTCGCTGATCACCACGGACGCGCCGTCGCCGGCGGTGACGGTCAGGCCATCGGCGCCGAAGGCGACCGAGGGACCGGACCGGTCACCGGCGGAACCGCGCGGCCGGCGGCCGGTCGCCGGCCCGCCGAGCGCGGCCCTGCCCACCGCGGTGATCAGGTCGCGGTCGGGCACGGCCGGGCCCTTGACGGAGAGTTTCTGGGCGGAACGGCCGTCGGCCGGAAGGTTTTCGCGGGACGGGGTCCTGCCCGACGCGCCCTTGCCGGAGGAGCCCTCGGCCGCCGGGCCTTCACCGCGCGGCCGTGCGGAGCCCGGCGCTCCGACGGCCGTCGCACCGCTGATCCGGCCCTCTCCCGGCTCATCGCGGTCCGGCGCCGGTGCGGCCCCCGCTGTCGCCAGCACGGCCACGAAGGTCACGATCCCCGCCCGACCGGCGCGTACCCATCCACTCACGACGGAGATCTTGGTGGCCTCCGTGGCCGGAAGGACCCCTCCTGGCCACTAATCCCTTCTAAGGGATGAAAAACTGTGCTGGTTATGTGGGGAACATACCGGGCAAGTAGGTTATATGCGGCGAATGTTCGGGTCGTGCCATCCGGCCCGTCACAGCGACGAGAAGTCCCCGTGCCGCCCCTTCCCCGCCGTGAAGCGGGCCGCGCCCTCGGCCGCCTCGGGCAAGGAGGCGAGACCGTGGGCGAGTTCACCGGCCAGGGCGCCCTCCTCCGCCAGCCCCTCCTGGTCCAGGAGGGAGGCGCGGTCGCCGCGCAGGCAGGTCTGCGGGAAGCGGGCGATCTCCGCCGCCAGTTCCTCCGCCGCCTCCCGCGCGCGGCCGTGCGGCACCAGGCGGTTGGCGAGCCCGATCGCGTACGCCTCCTCCGCCGGCACCGGGCGGCCGGTCAGGACGAGGTCCATCGCGCGGCTCGTACCGATCAGCCGGGGCAGCCGGACCGTGCCGCCGTCGACCAGAGGCACGCCCCAGCGGCGGCAGAAGACGCCGAAGACGGCGTCCTCCTCGGCCACGCGCAGATCGCACCAGAGGGCGAGCTCGAGGCCGCCCGCCACCGCGTACCCGCTCACCGCCGCGACGACCGGCTTGGACAGCCGCATGCGGGTGGGGCCCATGGGCCCGTCGCCGTCCGGAGTGAGCTCGTTGCGCTCTTCGGTGGCGAACGCCTTGAGGTCGAAGCCCGCGCAGAACGTGCCGCCCTCGCCCCACAGCACCGCCACCCGAGCCTCCTCGTCCGCCTCGAACGCGCGGAAGGCGTCGGCGAGCGCGGCGGCCGTCGGCCCGTCCACGGCGTTGCGGGCGGCGGGCCGGGAGAGGACGACGGTGGTGACCGGGCCGGAGCGCTCCGAGCGGACCGCGGCCGTCACCGCGCGTCCTTGGCCGGCGCCCGGTCCAGGATCGCGCCGAGGTCCGCGCCCGGTGGCAGGGTGCCGAAGGCGTTGCCCCAGTCGGTGTCCAGCCGGGAGGCGCAGAAGGCGTCCGCGACGGCCGGGTCGCCGTACCGGACGAGCAGGCTGCCCTGGAGGACGAGGGCGAGCCGTTCGGCGACGCGGCGGGCGAGCAGCTGCGCGCCCCGCGGGTCGGTGAGCGTGCCGAGGAGACCGCGCAGGCCCGCGGCGGCCGCGTCCAGCCGCGCGTCCGCGCCCGCCGCCGCGTCGACCTCCGCGAAGTAGACGTCCAGGGCGGCCGGTTCCCGCGTCAGGACGCGCAGCACGTCCAGCGCCGCGACATTGCCCGAGCCCTCCCAGATCGACAGCAGCGGCGCCTCGCGGTAGAGCCGGGGCATGCCCGACTCCTCCACGTAGCCGTTGCCGCCCAGGCACTCCAGCGCCTCGGCGGCGTGCGCGCTGCCGCGCTTGCACACCCAGTACTTGCCGGCGGCCAGGGCCAGCCGCCGCAGCGCCGCCTCCCCGGCGTCGCCCGCCTCGGAGCGGTCGAGGGCCGCCGCCAGCCGCATGGCCAGCACGGTCGCGGCCTCGGACTCCACGGCCAGGTCCGCCAGGACGTTGCGCATCAGCGGCTGGTCGATCAGCTCGGCGCCGAACGCCCGCCGGTACGCGGTGTGGTGCATCGCCTGCCGCAACCCGGCCCGCATGCCGGCCGCCGAGCCGATGACACAGTCCAGGCGGGTCATGTTGACCATCTCGACGATCGTGCGCACTCCGCGCCCGGGCTCACCGACCGGCCAGGCGACGGCCCCCTCGTACTCGATCTCCGCCGAGGCGTTGGAGCGGTTGCCCAGCTTGTCCTTCAGGCGCTGCAGCCGCATGGCGTTGCGGGTGCCGTCGGGCAGCACCCGCGGCATCAGGAAGCAGGTCAGGCCCTCGTCGGTCTGCGCGAGCACGAGGAAGACGTCGCTCATCGGCGCCGAGGTGAACCACTTGTGCCCGGTGACGACGTACGAGCCGTCGCCCGCCGGCACGGCCGTGGTGGTGTTCGCGCGGACGTCCGAGCCGCCCTGCTTCTCCGTCATCGACATCCCGGCGATCAGCCCGCGCTTGCCCAGCGGCGGCCGCAGCCCGAAGTCGTACGTGCGCGAGGCCAGCAGCGGTTCGTAGACGGCGGCCAGTTCCGGCTGGGTACGCAGCGCCGGCACGGCGGCGTAGGTCATGGAGACGGGGCAGCCGTGGCCCGGCTCGGCCTGCGCCCAGACGTAGAACTTCGCCGCGCGCACCAGATGGGCGCCGGAGCGGGGATCGGTCCAGGGCGCCGCGTGCTGGCCGCTGCCGACCGCCGCGGCCATCAGGTGGTGCCACGCGGGGTGGAACTCGACCTCGTCGACGCGGTGGCCGTACCGGTCGTGGGTGCGCAGCACCGGCGGGTGCGCCTCGGCCAGGCGCGCCCAGTCCTGCACCTCCTCCGATCCGGCCCGCATCCCCAGGGCGCGCACCTCCGCCTCTCCCCAGCCACCGCCGTCCCGGCGCAGGGCCTCCAGCAGCGCGGGGTCGTCGGCGGTGGTGAAGCCGGCCAGGGGTGGTGCCTGGTTGAACACTTCGTGGGTGGTCATGGCACCTATGTAACCGCCGAGTAGCCCGGAGATCCAGAGGTGTGCCCGCGACGCTCCACCGCCCCCCGGGCGGGCCACCGCGCTCGCCCCGGCCGCCGCCGCGTACCACGCTGGGCGCATGATCCGCGTCGTGGCCCTCACCCTGATGCTCGTCCTGACCGGAACGCCCGCCCCGGCCACCGGGCCGCCGCCCCGGACGGTCTCCGCCTGGCTGCCCTACTGGGAGCCCGGCGCCTACCGGGACGCGCTCGCCCACGCCGGTCAGCTCCACACGGTCAGCCCCTTCTGGTACGAGGCCACCGCCGCCGACCGGATCACCTCGCACCCGGGCGCCGGCGACCGGGAGGTGATCGACGGACTGCACCGGGCCGGGATCAAGGTCGTGCCGACGGTGACCGAGAGCCTCGACGCCGAGGCGATGGCCCGGCTGACGGGCGACGCCGGGACGCGCGCCACCCACGTCGAGACCCTGGTGCGGCTCGCGTCCGGCCTCCCGTACGACGGGCTCGACCTCGACTACGAGCGGATGAACGGCAGCGGCTCGGCGCCGGAGCTCGTCGAGCGCGTCCGCACCGGCTTCAACGCCCTGACCACCGAGCTGTGCGCGCGGCTGCACGCCCTGGGGAAGGAGTGCGCGGCCGCCGTCTTCCCCCGCACCGCCGCCCGCGAGCACGACGAGGGGCCCGTCTACGACTACGCCCATCTGGGCCGCACACTCGACCGGCTGCGGATCATGGGCTACAACCTGCACGACGCCCTGGAGGAGCCGGGCCCGCTGTCCACCCCGGCCTGGTACGACGAGATCCTCTCCTACGCCACCGCCCGGGTGCCGGCGAGCAGGATCGAGATGGGCATCCCGGCGTACGGCTGGGACCACCGCACCGGCGACCCCGCCCGCGCCACCCACCGCACCGCGCGGGAGGCCGAGGCCCTGCGCCGCCGCGTCGGCGCGCCCTACGCCCTGGACGCCGGCTCGCGGACCCCGCACTTCGGCTACACCGAGGACGGCCGGCGGCGCGAGGTCTGGTACCAGGACGCGCGGGGCATCGCGGCGCACCTGCCCGTCCTGCGGAAGTACGACGTCGAGAACACGGCACTGTGGGCGCTGGACTTCGAGGAACCCGAGCTGTGGCCCGTCCTCGCCGGACGACCCGCCCCGGCGCGGTGATCGCGGAAGAACGCGCGCCGGCGAATATGAGCAGTCGGTGACAGTTGTGCTGTACGGGGCTCACAATGCGCACAAGTGTGCTGAGGGGAACGATACTGTCCGCATGTCACGGGTGCTGTTGATCGAGGACGACCGGGCCGTACGGGAGGGTGTCACCCTCACCCTGCGCCGCCGCGGTCACGAGGTCGAGGGCGCGGCGACCGGCGAGGCCGGTCTCACCGCCCTGGAGACCTTCCGGCCCGACCTGGTCCTGCTCGACCTGATGCTGCCCGACCGGAGCGGCTTCGAGGTGTGCCGCCGCATCCGCGCCATCCAGCAGATCCCGATCATCATGCTCACCGCCCGCGGCGACGACATCGACGTCGTCCTCGGCCTGGAGGCCGGGGCGGACGACTACATCGTCAAGCCCGCCCGCGGCGAGGTCCTCGAAGCCCGCATCCGCGCCGTGCTGCGCCGCGCCGTGGCCGTGGGCGGCGGCCCGGACCCGGCCGTGACCCAGCCCGTGGAGAGCCACGGCGACCTCACCATCGACCGCGCCGGCCTGCTCGTGGCCAAACACGGCCAGGACCTGGCACTGGCTCCCTCCGAGATGAAGCTGCTGCTGTACCTGTCCTCGACGCCGGGCCAGGTCTTCAGCCGCCAGCAGCTCCTCGAACACGTCTGGGAGCACAGCTACCACGGTGACGCCCGCCTGGTCGACGCGTGCGTGATGCGGCTGCGGACCAAGGTCGAGGACTCCACGCGGTCCCCGAAGTACATCCAGACCGTGCGCGGCTTCGGCTACCGGTTCGGGCCCCTGTGAAGCGTCCGGCCCTGCCCCGCCCCCTCCTGCGCCTGCTGTCCCCGGGGGCGCTCGCCGGCGGCCTGCGCGCCCGGCTGGTCCTGGCGTTCCTGCTGGTCGCCGCGCTCAGCGCGCTCATCACGGCCGCGCTGACCTTCCGCGAGGCCCGCACCGCGATCCTCCAGCGCACCCAGGACACGGCCGTGCAGGCCCTGCGCTCCCAGGTCAACTCGCAGGTTCCCGACTACCCCCTGCCGCCCACCCAGCAGAAACTGACGGAACTCGCCCGCGGGCTCACCCGCGCCGGGGAGGCACAGCACTGGAACATCCGCGTCCGCTACCAGGACCGGCCCATGGTCCCCGCCACGGATCCCCGCATGATCATCCCCCAGGGGCTCAAGAAGAAGGTCGGCGCGGGCATCGCCGCCTTCCAGCGCCGGGAGATCGACGGCAACCCCTGGCTCTCCATCGGCCTGCCCGTCACCTACGGCGACACCGGCCGCCCCTCCGGCCTGGAGGTGTACGCGCAGCTGCCGCTCCGCGAGGACGAGGCGAACGTCCGGTCCCTGGTCGAGGCCGCCCAGAGCGGTGCCGTGCCCGCCGTCGCCCTGGCCGCCGTGCCCGCCCTCATCGCCGCGCGCGGCGTGCTGCGGCCCGTACGGGAACTGCGCCGCGCCTCCCGGAAGATCGCCGCCGGAGAGCTCGACACCCGGCTGAAGGTCACCGGCCGCGACGAGCTGGCCGACCTCTCGCGGACCTTCAACGACATGGCCGAGGCGCTGGAGGAGAACGTCGCGGAACTGCGCCGCATGGAGGCCAACTCCCGGCGCTTCGCCGCCGACGTCTCGCACGAGCTGCGCACCCCGCTCGCCGCGATGACCGCCGTCGTCGACGTCCTGGACGAGGACGCCGCCACCCTCGACCCCGACACCGCCCACGCCGTCCGTCTGATCAGCGAGGAGACGGGGAAGCTGGCCCGCATGGTCGAGGACCTGATGGAGATCTCCCGCTTCGACGCGGGAGCCGCCGCCCTCCACCTCGACGAGGTCGACGTCTCCGAGACCGTGCGCAAGACCCTCCAGGCCCGCGGCTGGCAGGACAAGGTGACCGCCGACCTGCCCGAGGGCGTACGCGCCCGGCTCGACCCGCGCCGCATCGACGTCGTCGTCGCCAACCTCGTGGGCAACGCCCTCAAGCACGGCGGCGAACCGGTCGGTGTCGGAGTGCGGGTGACGGACGCCGAGGGCGGACGGCGCGTGCTGATCGAGATCGCGGACCGGGGCGAGGGCATCGACCCCGAGGTCCTGCCGCACGTCTTCGACCGGTTCTACAAGGCCGACTCCGCCCGCGCCCGCTCCGAGGGCAGCGGTCTCGGTCTCGCCATCACCCTGGAGAACGTCCGCCTGCACGACGGGACCGTACGGGCCGCCAACCGACCCGAAGGAGGCGCGGTGTTCACCGTGGACCTGCCGCTGCGGCTCGGCGGGGGCGAGGGCGCGTGACGGCGCGACGCACCGCCCTGGCCGCCCTGCTGCTCGCCACGCTCGCGGGCTGCGGCGTCACCACCACCGACGTCATCGACGTGGGGCAGCCCGCCGGCGGAGCCAAGCGGCAGGGAGCGATCGACGACGTCCGGCTCTACTTCATGTCGCCGACCGGCGTGAAGCCCAGGCCCCGCAGCGCCAAGACCAAGCTCGGCGCCGAGGACGCGATCGCGCTGCTGCTCGACGGGCCGGACGAGGCGGAGCGGCTGCAGGGCCTCTACTCCGACGTGCCCAAGATGAGCACGGACAAGGTGCACGTCACCACCGGCACGCTGCGCGTGAGCGTCCAGTTGCCGTTCAACGTCCTGCGGCTGACCCCGGTCGCCCGCAGCCAGTTCGTCTGCACGGCGGCGGACAACGAGGCGCCCCGGGGGCGCCCCGTCCACGATGTGAAGGTCGAGCTCAGCGGCGGCGGTTTCGTCATCTCGGACCTGGTGTGCGACAGCAACAACGCCTTCCCGGCGGAGAAGCTGCCGACCGCGGCCCCGCCGACCCGCTGAGACCACCTCAGATCTTGGGGAAGCTGAAGGCGTAGCCCTCCCGCTTCAGCCGGGGCAGCAGCTTGCCGAGCGCCTCGACGGTCTGCGCGCGGGAGCCGCCGCCGTCGTGCATCAGGACGGTCGGTCCCTTGGCCAGCTCGCGCTCGACCGTGTCGAGGATCTTCGCGGCACCGGGGTGCTCGAAGTCCTTGGTGTCCACGTTCCAGCCGAGCGGGCGCATCCCGTTCTCGGCGGCGATCCGCCGGCTGTCGGGGGTGAACGCCCCGCCCGGCGCCCGGTAGTAGCGCACGGGCTCGCCGCCCGACGCCTCCTCGATCAGCCGCTTCGCGTCCAGGATCTCCTTCGACTGGTACGCGACCGGCTTCTTGTCCATCGTCGTGTCGTGCGTCATGGAGTGGTCGCACAGCCGATGACCGGCGGCGACGACCTTCTTCACCAGGTCCGGATGCTTCTGGGCGTTCGGGCCGATCATGCAGAACGTCGCCTTGGCGCCGTACCGCTCCAGCAGCGCGAGCACCTGCGGCGTCCAGGTGGGGTCGGGTCCGTCGTCGAAGGTGAGGTTGACGGTCTTTCCGGAGTCCTCCGAGGCGCGCCCGATCTCCTGGCTGACACCCCCGCCGCCCGTCACCGGCCGGTCCGTCGCGGCCGCGGTGCCCCCGCCGCCCCCGCTGTTCCCGCCCCGGCCCTCCGCGACGGCGAGCGTGCCCGCGGCTATCGCGAGGACCGCCGCCGTCGCCGCGATCCGGTTCCTGTGCTTCCTCGGCAGCGCCATGGCTTCTCGTGCCCTCCCTGTCGGTGGTTCGTGTCACCGGGGAAGAGGGGTCCGGGAAGGCGAAAGGGTGCGTCTGTTACGGATTCCTCACGGACCGGGCACATGGGCCCGCTCGCATCTCAGGGCTGGAGCCCGCCGAGTCGTCCTTCCAGGAGGACCAGCAGCTCCGCGAGCGTGTCCGCGAGCTGTCCGCGGCGGTCCGCGTCCAGTCCGTCCAGGAGGGCGCTCTCGTAGCTGAGCTGGTGGGGGATCAGCCGGTCGATGAGCTCGTCACCGGCCGGGGTGAGGGAGAGGTGGGCCACGCGCCGGTCGCGCTCGTCGGGGCGGCGGGCGACGAGGCCGCGCGCCTCCAGGACGCGCAGCCGTTTGGTGACCGCCGCCCCCGAGGCGAACGTCTCCCGGGCGATCTGCCCCGGCGTCAGCTCACGGCCCGTCCGCCGCAGCGTGCCCAGGATGTCGAACTCCGCCCGCGTCAGCCCCTCGCGCACCAGCGGGGCGTCCGTCGCCTGCTGCAGCAGGGCCGCACAGCGGTTGAGCCGGCCGATCACGGCCATCGGCGCGGTGTCGAGTCCGGGGTGGACCTGCTGCCACTGGCGCAGCACGCGCGCGACGACGTCCTCGGTCACGGTGGCTTCCTTTCCCGTTTCGGTGCTCCGGATAGATTCTGCCGTCCGCCGGTCACCTGCCGGGAAGCAGGCCGGATTCCCCGCGCGCCCCGGGACCGGACGGGCGCACGAGCGCGGCCAGCGTCCGGTAGCCGTCGTGCTCGGCGCTCGTCACCCGCTCCGCCGGCAGGGCCCGCTGCCACCACTCGCCGGCCGCCACGTCCGCTGCCTCCCGCAGCTCGACCAGCGCGCTCGTGAGCCGGTCGCGGACCCCGCCCGCCTCATGGGCGCGGTGCGGGGCCTCCAGCACCGCGCGGGCCGCGTCCCGCGCCTCGGCCACCCGGGCCACGGTGGCGTCGACGCGGTCCGCCGCGCGCCGGTTGGTGACCAGCGCGCAGGCGAGCAGCCCCACGGCCGCGCCGACGAGCGTATCGGTCCAGCGGTCACCGATGAGCTCCCGGGCCGGGTGGGCGCCGCCGAATTCGGTCAGCAGCAGGGCCATGGGGGTCACGCACACGGTCGCCAGCCAGTAGTTGCGGGCGATGAGCGCCTCGGCGCCGACCTGGAGGGCGATGGCGAGCAGCACCATGGCGAGCTGCCCCGTCCGCACGGCGGGCAGCAGCGCGGCGAAGAGCAGCAGGCCGAGGAGGTTGCCGAGCGTGCGCTGGAGGGCGCGCTGCCAGGACAGCGCGGTGTTGGCCTGGAAGACGGACGCGGCGGTGACCACGGCCCAGTACGGGTGCCCGACCCCCAGCGCGAGCGCGGCCCACCCGGCCAGCGCGGACCCGGCCGCGACGCGCGCCCCGACCGGCAGCAGCGGC
>NZ_JAGGOL010000019.1 GCF_018614525.1 Streptomyces sp. ISL-11 | reverse complement strand
GCCGCGGAGTCCAGCGCCTCCGGAAGCCCCTCCGCGCCACGGCTCGCCGCGTCGCGCACGGCCTGCGACCACGGGCCGGGCAGCCCGGCGGACGCCTCGTACGCCAGGGCCCGTACGGCCTGCTCGACCAGCGGCCGGGAGACCGTGCGCCGGGAGGGCGGCGCACTGGTGATGGCGGCCCCCGCCCCAGGCCCCCCACCCGCGCCACCGAGACCGATACCCACACCGACAGGGACGGCTCCGGTCACCGTCGCCGGACCGCCGTTCCGGGCCACGAGCCTGCGCTCGTACCACCGCCGCGCCACCGTCCAGGACGTCCCGCAGGCGCGCTCGGCGTCCCGCAGCCACGACCGTTCCGCCGCGAGGCCGGCCGCCTGGGCACCCACCGCCTCCGCCAGCCGGTCGTCGAACTCGTGCCGCGCCCGTTCCGTCAGCCCCGGCCGTCCCTCGGCCACGTACGCGGGCCGCAGCCGCTTCGCGACGCCGTCGACGTCGGCCATCAGCCGGCGTTCCGCCACATTCCGCCCGGCGGTGAACTGGGTGAGTGTCTCGCGCAGTTCACCGACGCCCTCGCCGGTCAGAGCCGACATCGCCAGGACGACGGCGCCGGGCTCACCGTGTTCGCCGAGCGCCAGCCCGTCCTCGTCCAGCAGCCGGCGCAGGTCGTCCAGCACCTGGTCCGCGGCGTCCGTCGACAGCCGGTCCACCTGGTTGAGCACGACGAACGTCACCTCGGCGTACCCGGCCAGCGGCCGCAGATAGCGCTCGTGCAGCACCGCGTCCGCGTATTTCTCCGGGTCCACCACCCAGATCACCGCGTCCACCAGCCCGAGCAGCCGATCCACCTGCTCGCGGTGGCCGGGCCACGCCGAGTCGTGGTCGGGCAGGTCGAGCAGCACGAGTCCGTTCAGATTCGGGTCGTAGGGGCGCACGGGCTGCCGGCGCGCCCTGGGCGGAATTCCGAGCCGGTCCAGCAGACCGTCAGCGCGGTCGGCCCGGTCCGTCCAGACGCAGGCGATCGGGGAGGCCGTGGTCGGCCGGCGCACCCCGGCCTCCGAGAGCTGGGTGCGGGCGAGGGTGTTGAACAGCGTCGACTTGCCGCTGCCGGTCGCCCCGGCGAGGGCCACGACCGTGAGGTCCAGTGACAGCCGCTGCCGTGCGGCGGCCTCCTCCAGCACGCGCCCCGCCTCGGCGAGCGTCCGCCGGTCCAGCCGGGCCCGCGAGAGCCCGACGAGCTCGCGCAGGGCGTCGAGCCGCGGCCGCAGCGCGCTGCCGACCCGTACCTCGGCGGGAAGGTCGGCGAGGCTGATCACAGGGCGCGCGGGCGCACTCGTACGCTGCTGCCGCTCATCGCACGCCGGATTCGTGCGCGGGGAGTGCGGCTCGGGCCGTGCCCGACGCGCGATCAGCCCGTCGTCCCATCCCCGCCCGGGGGCGCCGGAGGCGGGTGGCTGGGGGTGGCCGGCGGAGCGGTCCTCCTGTCGTCGATCGCGGTCGTCTCGACTGTCCGGCGGGGGCATTGCGGTCACCTCTCCCTCTGCAGTACGGACAGGGCGGCGATGAGCTCGACCTGCTGGTCCGGGGTGACGTCGAGGGCTTCGAGCGGCGCGGTCCGGCGGTCGCGTTCCGCGTCGAGTACGTTCTCCAGGCAGTCGGTGAGCAGCTGCCCGCCCCGGTCGCGCAGCCGGAGGACGCCCTGCGCACCCAGCGTGTCGGCGAGGGTCTCGCCGGCGACGCGGGCCCGTCGGCCGCCCAGCAGGGACACGGCCAGCAGGGCGCCGGCCCGGTCGGTGTCGAGCCCCGCGCCGCGCTCGGCCACCCGTACCTCTTCCTCCGCCACCTCTTCCAGGCAGCGCCGCCAGCGCCGTACGGCCACGCCGATGCGGCCCATGGCTCCGTCCGGGTCGCGCGGCGCGAGGACGCCCTCGGCGGCCGGGTCGTCGGCGCAGGCTGTCGCGACGTCCTCGTCGGCGGCGGCGACGGCGCAGGTCAGCAGGGCGGCCAGGGAGCTGGTGAGCGAGCCGAGCAGCTCGTCCGGACTGCTGTCGTGGGGGTGGCCGCGCCAGTGGGTGAGGGCGTCGCCGGCCAGCACCTCGCCCGCGGCGACCTCACGCCGTACGCGCTCCGCGGCCTTGCCGTACGCCTCCTCGACCCGCTGGACCAGCCGTACGGCGGCGGCGTGTTGCTTCGCCGCGGCCCCGGCGAGGCCCGGCAGCCGCGACCGCAGCGAGGCCAGCAGCCCGGCCACGGTGCGCGCGGAGGCGACGGTACGGGCCGCCGGGTCCTGCGCGCGCTGGTCGAGCCAGGCGCGCAGCCCGGCGACGGCGGTGGCGGGCAGCAGTCCGCTCCCGCCGCCCGCGGATTCCGGGAGTTCGGGGATGGTGAAGCGCGGCACGTCACCGAGGCCCGCGGCGTCCAGCAGCGCACCGTAGTGCCGGGACACCTCCTGGGCGACCTGGTGCGGCACCCGGTCCAGGACGGTGACGAGGGTGACGTCGTACTCCTTGGCCGTACGCAGCAGGTGCCAGGGCACCGCATCGGCGTAGCGGGTGGCGGTGGTGACGAGTACCCAGATGTCGGCGGCACAGAGCAGCTCGGCCGCGAGGTCGCGGTTGCGGGCGACGAGGGAGTCGATGTCGGGCGCGTCCAGGAGGGCGAGGCCGCGCGTGAGGGTGCGGTCGGTCTCGATGCGCAAGGCGGAGGGTTCGCCCCTGTCGGCCTCGCCGCCGTCCTGCGCGTCGTCCCCCAGGAGGCCCTCGGACAGACTGATGTCCTGAAGGGGCACCCACATCCTGCGGAGCTCGGGCAGCACCCGCGTGCCGGCGAACCACTGGTGATCATCCGGATGGCATACCAGCACTGGCGTACGGGTCGTCGGCCGTAGGACCCCGGCCTCAGTGACCCGCCGACCCACCAGGGAGTTGACCAGCGTGGACTTGCCGGCACCGGTGGATCCCCCGATCACCGCGAGGAGCGGCGCTTCGGGGGCGCACAGGCGGGGCACCAAGTAGTCATCGAGTTGCGCCAGGAGTTCGGCACGGTTTCGCCGGGCGCGGGCGGCGCCGGGGAGGGGGAGCGGGAAGCGTGCGGCGTCCACACGATCACGCAGTGCGGACAGCGCGTCGAGCAGCCGGGGCTGTACATCCAAGGTCGCCACATGCGAAGAATGCCCAATTTTGGTGGGATTCTGAAGCATATAGCCCATGCGCGCGAGGCGTGGCGAACGGGGCTCAGGCATAACGAGTACACAACACCCGCCACCTGAGGCGTAAAAAACGATGCAAGATTCGTACCTGCCTGCGATTATCAGGACCGCTTCACCAAACCTCCACATCGTGGCACGGAGGTGAAGCAACCGGGACGAGGCGAACGGAGCCCTATCCTTGTCCCCGGCAAGGTCACGGCACCACCGAGCCCGGGACCCCAGCCGTTCCGAGCCCGCCGCAACACCGGCCCCCGTAGCTCAGTGGATAGAGCAGGCGCCTTCTAAGCGCTTGGCCGCAGGTTCGAGTCCTGCCGGGGGCGCTCCGTTTTTATCGCACGCCCCTCCTGCCAGGAGGGGCGTTTTTGCTGGTCAAGGGCGGCACGCCTCCCCGGCCGAGGAGGCCGCTGCCACCGACTGGGGTGGTCGGCGACAGCGGCTGTGTCCGGCTGTTGCCGGGGTTTTGCGGGTGGCCACGGAGAATACGCGGAGAAGTTCTCCGCGGCCGGGATCAGCTCTCAGGTGGCTCGGGGGTGCCTTCCACGGCTTCGATGTGCCTCTTGAGGACGGCCATGTGGCCGACGATGCAGCGGGCGTAGGTGGCGAGCAGGACCGGCACGCTGGTGCCTGCCCACTCCGCGACCTGGGCCGGCGGGACACCCATGTTGAGCCATTTCGTGAGCCGGGTGTTCCGCGTGTCATACACCCGCCTGCCCAGGGGTGATTCGAATTCGTGCGGGGGCAGCACTTCCCGCCGAGCCGTCCGCCAGGCCCGGCGGATGACGGAGCCCGCGAGCATGCCGCCCTTCTCCCCCTGGAACAGCAGATCGCCCGGTTTGAGTCCTTCCCTCTTGACGTGCTCACGGAGGATCTTCGTCAGGGACGGGTGCCCTGGCGTCACGCGTGTGTCGTCCGCGGCCCGGCCTTTGAGCCCGCGCTCCTCGTGGATCTCGCCGGTATCGGTCCAGTGCCTGCCCACCTCGGGCTGCGCCGTGTGGAACAGCAGCTCGCACCACTGATCGTCAGCGTCCTCATCGGGCAGGCGCACGTCCTGGACGCGAAGGGCGACAGCTTCCTCCGGACGCGGCCCGCAGTAGTACATCGTGGCGAAGAAGGCGTGCAGCTTCTTACCGCCGCGGGGCCGTTGACGGATCCACTCCAGCAGCTGCGCGGAACGGGCGTCATCGATCAGGCATCGCTTGTCGACCGTCATCGACGTCTTGGGGGAACTCCCCCGGCCCTTGGGTAGAGGGTTCGATTGCAGGACGCTGCGGGCGACGGCGTGCCCCATGGCGACGTTCAGGATGCGGCGGTGGCGCTTGACCGAGGACGCGGCGGCCGGCGTACCGTCCAGCTTCGAAGCGAGCACACGGAGCACCTCTTCGACCTTGTCCGGGTCTTCCCAGGCCGACATGGGCAGGGAGTTCCGCTCAACCCACTTGAGGATCACCGCCAACTCCGGCGGTGCCTCCTCCCGGCGCCTGGTGTTGAACGCGAACTCTCTGAGAGCCGTGCGCATCTCCACGGGCTCGAAACGGCTCGGTGCGGCGCGCAGGAGGGAGAACGTGGCCGCGGTGAGCGTCTTCGCGGTGTTCTTCCGGCTGTTGCCGGCTGTGCGGTGCCACTGGTGGTCAGCGAACTGGACCGCGAAGTCGTACCAGCTCACCGTGCCCGCACGGGACTGGAACGAGATGGGGCGGCCGGTTTCGAGGCTGAACGGCTCGCCCCGCCGGGCGGCGCTCATCAGGTCGGAGCGAAACGCGTCCGCGAATGCACGCGTCGCCAGGGACTCGCGCCTCTCCTGTCCGTCGACCGTCCAGCGGACCGTGTACGTCGTGCCGCGCTTGCCCTTGTAGACGGCTATTTTCCAGAACTTGACGTTGTACGTGGTCTGCATCAAGCAGCGTCCTCGTGGTCGTCCAGCCAGTGGTCCAGGTCGCTCCGCCGGACCCGCAGGTCACCGTTGGGGAGCTTGATGCAGCGGGGGGCGCGCTTCTTCTGGCGCCAGTCGTAGAAGGTGGAACGGGTGATTCCCAGTTCCTCGCAGACCTCAGGGACGGTGAGCATCGTCCGGGTCTTGGAGACAAGGGTGGTCACTGCGTGCTCCTCTCACCGCTGGTGGCGGCAGACGTGCATGCGGGGTGGGTGAGGTGTCCCGCCTGAGGAAGTGCGGGGTTCAAGGGCTGGCCGCAGGTGGTGAGGTGGCGGTCTGGGGGTCCGGACCGCAGTGTGGTCGTGGCGGATGCCATGTGGCTCTCTCCTCCGTCGCGCGGTGGGTACCGGGGGCAGAGGGCCGGATTCGCTGACAGAACTGACAGAACTCAGCTGTAAGGGCGCTGATCTGGGGATTCGGTGGCGGATTGAGCCGTGACAGAACTCCTGGAAACTCCGACAGAACTCCCGGGGGCGGGGTTTCGTCAGAATCCGCGGCCGTCGAGCGGTCTGAGTTCTGTCGGAGTTCCTGGAGGTTTTGTCACAGCCGCCGGGACGTGGGTTTGCGCAGGTCAGGGCGCTATTTCCGGGGTTCTGTCAGTTGTGTCGGTCCGGCCGGGGTTTTCCTCAGGTGCCTCGGCTGAGGCGGGGGTGGGTGTCGTAGCGGGGGGAGGGCGGCCGGCCGCCGCGTCCAGTGCGTGGGGGCGGGGGCTGCTGTCGGAGCCAACCGTGTTCTTCCAGGAGCGCCAGGGCGGGGTCGAGGTCGGCGATGGCGGGGAAGTCGCCCCGGGACAGCCCGCGGAAGAGCTCTCGTTTCGTGAAGCCGGTCAGCCGGGCGTCCTTGATGTGGGTGAGGACGTGGTGGGCGGCTTCCTGCGCGGGGTCGGCGCCCATGGCGTCGAAGACGTGGTGGGCGTGGGCGGTGAAGTAGTCCCCGAGGCGGGTGGCGGCGGCCAGGGTCATCGCGTCGATGGGACGGGTCCATCCCTGATCGGGGTGGGTGGCCAGGTGCAGCAGTCCGGCGATGCGGGCGACGGCCCCGTCGCGCTTGCTGGCCCACTTCACGATGGGGGCGAGCGGTCCGCCTTTGCCGATGCGGGCCTCGGTGACCTTTTGGTAGGCGAGCAGCACCGCGTCCGCCTCCGGGGCGAGGGTGAGGAGGGCGGGGTCGGTCCAGTCGGCCAGGGCCATGGTGAGACCGCCGAGCCGTTGGGTGTAGGTCTCGGCTACCTGGTCGGGGATCAGGTCGGGGGTGAGGTTGCGGCGGCCGACGAGGGATTCGGGCTGGGCGTACAGGAAGCGGGCGAGGAGCCCGCGGCCGTCCGCGCCCTTGATCTGGCCGATGGATTCGAGGACTTCCGGCTGGATGGCCAGGCCCATGGTGACGGCGGGGTGTTCGATGTGCTGGGCGTCGCGGCCCTGCCGGTTGACGCGCACCATGTCGCCCGCGTGGCCTTTGAGGAAGATCTCCATGTTGGGGGCGCCGCTGTAGCGTCCGGCGATGATCTCGAAGATGCCGCCCTCGGGCGAGAGGACGGAGATCCGCCCGTCCTGCTCGGTCAGGAGGGTGGCGAGGTTTTCGGGGGTGACGTCGTCGGCGACCAACTGCGGTTTGTACGGGACCGCGACTTCCTCGGTGGCCTGTGCGAGGGCGACGGCGACGGCGGTGAGCTGATCGCGCATCTGGGCGTCGGCGCTCGCCGCTCTCGCCGCGGCTTTGTCAGCGGCGGCTTTGGCCAGGCGCGCAGTGGTCTCCGCCTCGGCGCGCACCGGGATGGAGAGTTCCACCAGGGTCTTCTCCACGGCGAGCAGCGGTGCGGTCATCAGGGCGAACACCGCGCTCTTGCGGTTGCCGGGGTCGAGGGCGACGGCGGTGTAGATGTTGACCGGCTCGCGCCAGCGGCCGCGCACGCAGACCATGGCCCGGCCGCCGGCGGCGGTGGCGATGACGGACAGGGCCAGGCACCCGGCGAGGTCGGTGGGGGTCTGGGTCTCCTCAGCGACAGCGGCCACCATGTCGGCCAGCCAGGCGGGCAGGGTGTCGACGGGGAAGGCGGGCAGGTCCCGGCGGGGCGTGAGCGGTACCGGTTCGTCCCACACCGGTCCGGTGATCTCCTCCACGGCGGCGAGGTCGAAGCCTGCCCACAGGTCAGAGGGCGTCTCCTGGTCCGCGCTCATGCGCTCTTCCTCCTCTCGGCGGTGAGGGCGACACCTTCCGCGCTGCCGGCCGCGGTGCGGCGGTGGCCGTCGCGGTGGTTGCTGTGCCCGGTCGGGTGCGGGTCAGGGCGAAGAACTGTAAGGACGCCCTGACGGGCGACGCCCTTCGGGGCGCACAGGGCCTTGGCGGGCCCGGCTTGGACGGCGAGGTGCGGCCAGTCGGTGAGGCTGCTCGCGCGGCAGGTCATGTCGTCCTCCCTGCACCCGTGCTGAGGCCATTGGCCACGGCGCGTTCCGCGTACGCCTCGGGTACGCCGACGGCCATGGCAGCGGCGATGATCTCCCGTCCGATGGCGTCCAGACCGCACGGCCCCGGGCAGCGGGTGTGCAGGGCTCCCAGGAACTGGGCGACGCCGAATGCCTGGGATCCGGCGCCCGACTCGGTGTGGCTTCGCACCAGGGCCAGACCCCTTTCGAGCCCGGTACGGACGTAGCTCTCGGTGTGCCGGCACCCGGTGGCCACGGTCCTGTCCCAGGCGGCGCGCGCGAAGGGCGAAGAGACCACGCCCTTGCGGGCGGGGGTGGTTTCTTCCTGCTCGACGAGGGCGCGCACGGCATGCGGCAGATCCGTCATGGCGCCGTGACCGGGTCCGAGCCAGCGGGCGTAGGACATGCGGGATTTGATGTCCACGCCGGATCGGACTGCGTTCGCCGATCGCATGGCCCCTAAATAGATCCAGTGCTCCCCGCGCGTCGTGGGCACCGTCCTGGTGGCCGGCAGCGTCTGACGTGCCCAAGCGACCGCCTCAGGGTTGTCCAGGTCCACGACGGTGAGCCCCGCCCCCGCGGGGTGGTAGGCGACGGCCGCAGCCTGACGCCACGCCGGAGCCCAGAGTGGGGAGGTGATCACGGCCGGATCGGCGGTGGCGGCCGCCCAGCCGTGACACACAGCAGGGCACAGGCAGGTGCCCGCGCTCTTCATGTGCGGCCGCCCGCCACACGCGCAATCTGCACACGCACGGCAGTTCCCGAACGGCACTTTCCCGGCGCGCAGAGGCAGCACCGGCACGCCCGTCTGCGCCAACTCCAGAGCCGTCCGCAAGTGCTGGCCTACGCCGTTCATGCCGCCGCCTCCAGCACCGACATGGTGCGGAGCCGTGATTGGGGGCGGGCTCGCCGGATCGAGGTGGATTGCGTCATGCTGGGGGTTCTCCTGTTCTGTAGGGACGGAGAAGCCGGGGCGGTCGCGGTCTTGTGGTGAGAGGCGGCCGCCCCGGGCGTATTCAGGCAGCGCGGGCGGGTTCGAGGTCGGTGCCGGTGATGGCCTCGGTGACCATGGCGATCAGGTCGCGGGCGGCGGGCGGGGTGACGGCGTTGCCGAGCATCAGGACACGGGTGCGCTTGTCGTTGGCAAGCAGGCGGTAGTCGTCGGGGAAGGCCATGGCGGCCGCGTACTCGTGCGGTTCGAGCATCCTGAACCGGCACTCCTCCACCGAGCTGACGGTTCCGCCGTAGAGGGCGCCGTGGCGCTCCCTGGTGGTAACCATGGGCAGGGGGCGCCCGGCCGGCTGTGCGGAGGCGGTGGTGCCGTAGTAGGGCAGGATCATGTCGGGCGCGGTGACGACGCCGTGGTGGTTGCCGGAGGCGCACACGGTTGCCAGGGGGCGGGTGACGGCGCGGTGCGAGGAGCCGCCGCCGCGCATTTCGACCATGTACGGGGGCAGTGCCAGCCCGGTCTCATTGCGGGTGGTGACCGTGCGCAGGGGCGCTGTGGCGGGTGCGGCCTTCTTGCCGTCGCGCCCTTCGACCGGGACTGTGAGCGGTTCGGCGAACGCTTGGAACCCGGCACGGATGCGCCGCATGGTGTCGGCCGCGAGCGGCCGGGAGCGCTCCCGGATCACCGTTGCGGGCAGGTCCCAGTCGATGGCCTCAGCCGCCGCTCGCACCACGGGCTCAACGACCGTGTTTCGGCACTCCACCCGCGGGCAGCGCCACACGTACTGAGCGTGCGCACCGTAGCGTCCCCAGCGGCGGTCCGTGCGCTTGAACGCCTGTACCGCCCGCACCTGCCCGTGGTCGGGGCAGATGGCCGTGGGGCGAGTCCATTTATCGAAGTCCGGGGCGCTCTCGCCCTTGCGCCACAGGACCACGTACATGCGGTCACGGGACTGCGGGGCGGGTGGGCCGTAGGCGGTGGCGTGCATGGAGTTCATCCACACGATGCGGTGCTCGTACCCCCAGGCGTGCAGCGTGGACAGCCACGCCTGGAAGGCGGCGCCGCGCGCGGATTCGGGGCCCCACCAGTAGGCGTCGACCACGTTCTCGACGATGATCGCCCGGTAGCGGTGGACCTCGGCGAACCGGGGGACGTCGTGCATGGTGGCCCGTGAGCGGATCGCTGCTTCGTCGGCGCCGCTTTCGGCGAACAAGCCGTCGCCGTGAGCCCCGTGACCGCGCCGGCGCCCTTTGGCGATGGAGTGGTTGGTGCACTCCGGGGACGCCCAGAGGATGTCCGTTGTCGGGTACCGGCTGGGTTCCACCTGCGAGAGGTCCGCGCAGTCGTGATCGGCCTCGGGATGATTCGCCTGGTGGGTGTCGACGGCGTGCCGGGCATGGTTGGCGGCCATGCGTACCCGCACGCCCGGTACAGCGACGGCGCCGGTGGAGGAACCGCCGGCGCCGCAAAAGAGATCGGTCAAGGTCAGCACTGCTGGCCCCTCCTGTCGAGTTGCAGGGACGGGGAAGCCGGGGCGGCCGTGGTCTTGTGGTGAGAGGCGGCCGCCCCGGGCGTATCTAGAACGGCGGCTCAGCGCTGAACTTCGGGCCCGCCGGTGTGCCGGCCGTGGTCCACGCGTCGTCGATGCCGTCGGTCTTGTTCATGCGCTTGCCGTCGATGCTCACGGTGGTGAAGCGCAGGGAGGCGCCGATCTCGTCGACTTCGACGGCGAGCATGGAGCGGTTCTCGCCTTCCGGGGTCTTCCAGTCGTGCTGACGGATCCGGCCGGACAGCACCACGCGGGAGCCCTTGGTCAGGCTTTCAGCGATGTGTTCGGCCAGGGTGCGCCAGGCGGCGCAGCGGAAGAACGTGCTGGTGCCATCGCGCCACTGTCCGCTGTCCTTGTCGAAGGTGCGCGGGGTGGAGGCGACGGTGAACTTCGCCAGCGCGTGACCGGAGTCGGTGAACTTCAGCTCCGGATCCGCGGTGAGGTTGCCGACGACGGTGATCGGGGTCTCTCCGAACGACATGAGCGTTCTCCTTCTCCGGTCGGTTACTTGGACTTGGGGTGGAAGATCTTGAGACCGAGACCCACGCCGATCGGGCCGGTCAGGGAGCCGACGACGGCCGCGGTGCGTAGCGCGAACTCAAACAGCGCGAGCGCGGCAGCGACGAAGCCCATCAGGGCCAGAGCGATTCCCAGGCCAACCGCCACGGGGCCGGCGTAGGAGCGGGCGGAGTGTGTGGGGGTGGGGGCGGCCTGGACGATGACGAAGGGGCGGCCGCCGGCCTGGCGGTAGATGTCGGCGGGGATGTGCGGGGCCATCGGGCCTAACGTGACGTTGGGCGGGGGTTCGGGGCGCATGGGTTCTCCTGTCAGGAGGTCAGGCTCGGGATGGCGTGGACGAGTGCGGCGCACAAGCGGTTGATGGGGCCGGAGGCGCCGGTGCCGGCGGTGAAGAAGCCGAAGAGGAACAGCACGATCGCGCTGCCAGGGCCGACGTAGCGCGAGCGCAGGATGAAGAAGGCGGCGACGGCGAGGATCGCGACGGCGGACAGGGTGAGGGTCACAGCGGATCTCCGTTCGTGGGACCAGTAGCGGGGCCGGCCGCGCTGGTGTCAGGGGGCCGTCCGGGGGCGTGTGGGTGCTGCTGGCGGGCCTGTCTGCCGCCTGTCACTGGGCCTGTCATCTGTCTGTCACCTGTCACCTGTCTGTCACCTGTAACTCGCAGGTCAGAAAGGGGGTACAGGCATCCGTGACCGCCGTGGGAGGGGCACGCAGGGCGGCGGTGACAGGTGACAGACAGGGGGCGGAGGTCAGTCCTGCGGGCCGTTGTCCGGGGCGTGCTGACGGTGGACGTAGCGGGCTTTGCTGCCCTCGCCGATGCGGATGATTTCACCGGCTTCGGCCCATTCCTTGAGCCAGCGCTGGATCACGGGGCGGCGGGTGCCGAAGGTGTCTTTCAGGGCCCGTTCCATGGCGGAGGCACCGGTGCCTTCCGGTCCTGCGGTCACGAGCAGCATGAGCGCGGCCTGGCGCGCGTCGGGCTGCTCGGGCTCGGCGGGCCCGCGGCCGGTGGTCCAGGTGGAGGGGTCGGACCAGTCCGTACCGTCCTCCCGGGTTGATGTGCTGGCGTGGGGGTTGGCGGCGGGAAGGCGGAAGAGCTGCTCCAGTTCGTCCGCGCCGGGGGTGGGCAGGTGATCGGTGGAGCGGGGGGTGTCCCAATCAGCGGTTGCCTTCCACTGCCGGGCCCCGCTCCCCGCGGCCGCTGTGCCGGTGGTGTCGGGGGCTCCGGCGGTGACGTGCTCGGGAGCCCAGAGGTGGCCGCATCGCTCCAGCGTCCACCTCTCCTCGTAGTCCTTGCCGGCCGCGGTGAGCGAGGGGGCGTCCAGGGCGGGACGGCGGTGTGCGGTGGTCGCGCAGACTTCTTCGATAAGGCTGGGGGTCATGCGCCAGTGGCGGGCGGTGTTGGGCTGCTTGCCCTCGACGCCGACCAGGACGGATCCGGGGCCGTCGAAGGAGTTCTCCGCCGACAGGGCCCGCCAGCCGTAGAAGTGGCCGAGTTCGCTGTCCTCGGTTGCGCCGGTGCAGACCCGGTTGGAGGCCATCTTGCGGACCATCGGATCGGGCAGCACATCCTGCGTGACGCGCAGGACCGAGACGACCGCCCGGATCGCCATCGCGCGGGCGATGCGGATGACCTCCGAGACGCCAGCGAGGACCGCTTTTGCCTCGCGGGTGGCGGCGACTTCGGCGCCCTCGTCCACGACGATGACGATCTCCGGCACGTCCGGGCCGACGGGAAGCTTGTCGTCGTCCTCCTCGCGCATGTGGGCCTGGTAGGCGACCTTGCGCTGCTTGGCGATCCGCACCGCCGCTTTGAGCATCCTCGTGGCCTCGGCCGGGGTACTGGCCACCCAGTCCACCCCGGGCACCGGGATGTCGGCCCCGGCCCAGCGGGAGCCTTGGCGCCTTTGCTGGGCTTCGCGCCAGGCGTGGAGCCAGGGCAGGCCGATGCTGCCACCGTTGAGGTCGATGACCCACACCAAGGTGTCGTTGGTCTGGTTCAGGCGGGCGATGAGGTGGTGGAGCCAGTTGGTTTTGCCTGTTCCGGTCGGCCCGGCGACGACGGTGGATGCCTGGCGCATGTCCAGCTCCGCCCGCCCGCCATCGGAGAGCAGCGCGACCGGAACCGGGTTGTTGACCGACGTCACTTGAGCCATTTCCCCGTCAGGGAAGGGCATTTCGGCTCCTGCCAGGCTCTTGGTGGTGACCTTGATCAGGACCAGGCGGCGGGTCATGCCGTCGTGGACGCTGATCCCGCACCCGTTGGGCAGATCCAGGTCCGAGGCAAGCGCGTCAGCCCGGTCGGCGATCGCCTTGCGGGTCGTGCCGCCCTCGGGGAGCTTGAGCTCGACGGTGTAGCCCATGCCGGAGGGCCAGTTCTCGATCGCGACGATATCCACGTCCTCGACGCGGCAGACCCGGGCGATCCGCTCGATCCACTCGACAGCCAGCGCCCGCCGGGCCCCGAATGTCAGCAGCATCGCCCGGCGGGCCTGCTCGCTCTCCTCGTGCGCGGCGAACCCGACGGCCATCGTGCCGGCGGCCACCCCGGCGACGGCCAGCGAGCCGAGGGCCGGGAGCGTGGTCGGTCCGCCGGAGGTCAGCGCCCAGGAGGACCAGGCTCCCGCGGTCGCCCAGCAGGAAGCGCGGAAGCCGAGGGTCGCCCAGGTCAGCCGCTGGCGCAGTGCCGTTGCGGTGGTGCCCAGCGCCCCGGCCACGCCAGCAGCCAGGGCCCACGCGGCGGACATCCCGGCGGTGTGCACGAGCGAGGTGGTAACGAAGGTTGCGGCTGTGCCGTTGAGGGTGCCGGACAAGACGCCGTGCCCGGCGCTCCAGTCCACCCGTGATGTGCGGTTCTTGCTGCTCATCGCGTCCTTTCCTGAAAAGGAGCGGCCCCCGCAGGTTGCGGGGGCCGGAGACGTGCGTTGGGGTTGCGGGCAGCAGGGTCAGCCGACGTTCCAGCGGCGTTCGCCGTCGATGCCGTTGCGGGGGTTCTCGTTGCGCTCGATGTCGTCGGCGTGGACCCGCCGGTAGACGGTGCCTACTTCTTCCAGGGCGGTGACAACCCTGTTCATCACCCGGTAGCCCTCACCGATCTCCTCGGTCACCGCCGGGTTCACGGGCAGTTTCTCGTCGGCGAGTTCGGCCAGGACCCGCAGCGTTTCCTGAACGGTGGTCATGGCCTCCGGCAGGTCATCGATCAGGTGTTGGAACTCGGCCATGTGCTCGGGGTCGAACGTGGACGCTGCCTGGAGCATCACCTCGGCGGCATCCGACAAGCGGACGAAGGCGGTACCGGACTCGGACATCTGGCGGTCTCCCTCACGAATGGTCTTGCCGAGATGCACCCGCCGCGTCGCACGTCCTGCCCCGGCCGGAACGGGCGGGGCCTTGCGGACGCGGCGGGGGTCATTGGTGCGCTCGCCCGGCACCGGCACGGTGCCCGGTCCGTTCGTGCCGCGGATCGCAGCATCACGCCGGGCCCGCACCTTGCGCGCACGCCCCGCCAGTCGGGCCCACACCGTGCGCATGTGACGCGAGGCTCGACCGGGCTGTCGAATGTTCCACAGCGCGGACACCAGTCCCACACCCCCGGCTATGGCCGCCGAACCGGCCATCCGCGCCCCGTGCCGCAACGCCGAACGTCGCAACGCCCGCCCCTGCGCTCGGGTGCTCGCCGGAGCCTTCGCGGCACCGCCCGGAGGAGTGATTCCGGCTTGCTTACGGGCTTTGGCCTCACCTTTCGCCCCCCGGACGGCAGAGCGCCCGGCGGCCTTCGCGGTACGGGCAGGGGCGCCTGCCTGCCAGTGGGCCCGCCCGGAGCGGACGGCCCCCGCGGCGGCGCGACCGGCACGCCCAGCGGCATGACGGGCACCGCTGGCCGCGCGGCTCGCGGTACGGCCAGCGCCTCCGAGCCGACCCCGGCGACCGCCCCCGCTCGCAGGGGGCTTCGACAAGCTCACCGGCTTCCCGGCGGCCCCCCTACCGTGCCGGTCAGCAGACCACCCGCCACCACCACGCCCCAACAGCGAACCCGCGCTCCGGGCACCTGGGGAGGTAGCGGTATGCCTGGCCGCAACCCTGCCCGCCTTCGCGCCGCCCCGGGAGGAACGGGTGGCGCGAGCAGCTGCGGGACCAGCGGCGCGTCCCGAACCGAACGCCGGGCGGGATGCGCGGCCGGCGCGATTGCCGCCCCGTGCGGCCGGGACCGCGGACGTACTACGGCCACGGTGCCCGAGCGCTCCACGGTGCCTCGCGGCAGACCGAAGGGCCCTGCCCGCCATACCGGGAGTGCGTGCTGAGGTCCGGCGGCGGGCGGCCCGGCGGGCCAGGCCACCTACGGCCGTCGCCCCGGCAACCACACCGACAGCGGCCAGCCCGACCGGTCCGCCGACGGATAAGGCGCCGGCCGTGACCGCTCCTACGGCGTTGGCTCCCGCTACGGCCAGCGGAACACCTGGCAGCGCCGCCGGGCCCTGCTCCGGCAGCCGGGAGGAAGCGGGGACAGGCGGCGAGTTGACCGGTACCTCCCTCACCGCCTCAATACTGAATTCCGTCATGCTGAAGTCCTCCATCTCGCGTGTGCTTGGGGTGGGGAACCGGCGCGGCCTGTAGCTGCCCAGGCCAGGGGCCGCGCCGGGCCGACGTGCACCGCAGTAAGGGCGCCCCGTTCAGGTCCTGATGGAGCAGGCCGGGGACGCCGTTGCTGGTGCGGGCGTGGTTCAGGTGCGCTGGGTCAGGGCGTGGCCGGGGTGCGCGGCGGCGGCTTCCTGCCAGCGGCGACTCTCTGCCGCGTCGACGTCCCACAGCCGCACGCGGAAGGAGCAGCCGGGCACGCGGCAGCGATGGGTGGTGGTCGATGCGGCCTCGGCGAGGTGGTTGACCGACAGGGTGACGTTGGCGAAGAGCGCCAGCGCGCACGCCCAGTTAATGCTCATGGGGACGTCGTAGGCGCGCAGCCGGATTCCGATGGACCAGGCGACCGCCGCGCCGACGAGGGCGGCGGCCGGGAGACGAAGGTGGCGGAACTTCAACGTGCGTCCTTTCCTCGGCGGACAGGGGGAGGCGGCGCGGGTCAGAGCTGGTTGGGCTCCAGGGCGAAGAACAGGATCACGATCGGCTCGCCGAACTCCTCGAACAGCGGCTTCATCACGTAGTCCAGGCACTGCGCCCGGGTGGCGCCCGGCTGGACGTCCACGACGGCGCCACGGGTGTTCATCAGCCCCCGCGGCGTCTGGACGGTGATGACGTAGTGGTACGCGGTCGTGGCCGCCGTGGCGGCCAGTCCGTGTGCGGTCTGGGTGGCCACCGCTGGGTCTCCTCGCGGGTTGGGGTCATCAGGCGGCGCGCTGTTCTTCCGGGTAGGCGCAGGTCACGCACATCCCGAGCGAGGTGGGGATGCAATAGCCGGCATCCCTCTGGCAGGCGGGACAGGTGCGGCGGGCCGTCATCGCCCGGTCGAGCGCCGCGCACTTGGCCGGAGTCATAGGCCGGACCGGTTTCGCCCCTGCCACCAGGTAGAGGTAGGCGACCTGGACCCCGCCGCGGCGGCAGTTGCGGCGCATCACTTGCGCGGTGACCGCCTGGCCGCCGGGGCGCAGGCCGCGGGCGCGCAGTTGGCGGCGGGTGGCCAGGCCGTCCGGGGCCAGACGCCACGGGAAGGTAGGGATTCCGTGGGCCGCCCCGGTCGGGTCGTAGCACGTGCCGAACGCCGGCGACATCAGAGTGCGGCGACAGCAGTCGCCGGTACCGGTTCGGGCTCCAGCGGGATGAAGCCGGCCAGGTCGACCGCGACGTCAGCGAACGCACCGCAGGCTTCAAGGACTTCGTATGACCGGTCCGGCTTGGGCTTCCACTCGACGGTGTTGACGTCGATGCCCAGCGCTTCCCGCCAGGTCTCGAAGTCCGAGAACGAGCTGTGCAGCGTGATGCTGATGCCCTCCACGACGCGGGAGCGCAGGATGACGGTGCCGACCCTCAAGTCAGCGGCGGGCAGGTGCGGGAAGGTGTTGAGCAGCCGGTACAGGGCCTCGATCACCGGGCCTTGGTCACCTATGGTTTGGGGTTCCATCTGCGGTGCTCCTTTGCGGGAGGTGCGCGTCAGCTGGCGATGGCGGTGGGGAGGCTGGCCAGGTAGGGCTCGCGGGCCTTGACTCGGCCGCGTGCGGTGCGGGCGGTCGACTCCGAGCCGCCCAGCCCGGCCGCGGCCATGGCCTCGGTCATGCGGGCGGTACTCGGCTGGACGAAGTCGGTGCCGAACAGTGCGCGGATCACCTGGTCGGCACGATTGCGGTAGATCACCGGCGGGCACAGGTGCACGCGCGTCGACGAGGCTTCGACGGGCGTCGACGCGGGGGTGACGGGCGTTGACGGCGCCGGGAGTTCCGGCGCCGTCGGGCCCTCGGCAGGCTCCGGTACCGGTCGCGGGCCAAGGCCCGATCGAGGGTCACCGTGACGGGTACGGGTGCCGTCTCGACGGGCGTCAACGGTGCCTCGACGCCCGTCGACGAGCTCTCGACGGGCGTCGAGCGGGCGGTGACGGGCGTCTGAGCTCGGTGGGCGAGGTAGGCGTGGACCTGCCGCATCAGCGCGCCGAACGCCAACAGAGCGGCGACCGGTGGCACGGCGGCCACCACGTAGTCCAGGGTGGTCGCGTCCGTGCCGACCCCCGCCACGTTCAGCGCGATCGATCCGCCAGAACCTGCTGTGGCCAGCCCGATTGCCCACAAGTCGACGCGCCGGGCGAGCGAGGCGCGCAGGATCAGCAGCTCGCCGACGACGATGAAAAGATCGACGGTGCCGGGCCAGGCCCACGACCGGGCAACAGCGTCGGCCATGCCGTGACGGGCGGCGAGCTCCTGCAAATGCTCGTACGACAGCCAGAAGGCAATGGCCGTCAGGACCATCGTCAGCCCGCCCGCGAGAGAGGTGATCGCCACCTCAACCAGCGGCGGCATCGTCACGCCGACGGGCGTCGACGGGCCCTCGACGCCCGTCGACCGCCTCCCGCTACCGGGCACGCGGCCCGGCTTCCAGCGGCGAATCTTCACGAGGTCCCCCTCGCTCGGGCGGACGTTGCGGAAGGCTGCGGCCTGACCCGCTCGACGCCCGTCGACGGGCGTCAGAGCGGCGTCGACGCCCCCGTCGACGGGCCCGGCGTGCAGGTCGTCGAGGGAGGCGGGCTGGGTGTAGTCCTCGCGCACCAGGTGCGCATCGACGTCCCGGTACTGCTGCTCGGCCAGTTGCCCGGCGCGGTAGTGGCGTGGGTGGAGGCAGCGGTAGAGGCGGTGGCGCAGTGCGGTCATCGGCGGCCTCCTGCCGGGGCGGTGGTGCCGGGACGGCCGGTCCGCCGGCCGTTGGTGGTCGTCATCTCCGGGATAGGGCCCTCCGCGATGCGCCAGCCGCCGGCCGATCGCTTCGCCGCGTACATGGCCTCATCCGCACGCCTCAGCGCGAGATCCAAGGCCGGGGCGGGAAGGCCGGCGACGGCGAACGCGCCGATGGAGGCGCCTACGGTGAGCTCAGCGCCCCGGAAGGGCACCGGGGAACACAGCGCGTTGTCGAGCTCACGCAGCTCGAACGGCCGGCGGCCTGGATCAGGGATGACGACCGTGGCAGCGAACTCATCGCCACCCAGCCGACCGGCGCTGCCACCCAGCAGAGCCGCCCACGTCTGCAACCGGCCACCGATCGCGGTCAGGACCGCGTCGCCGGCAGCATGTCCGTGGGCGTCGTTGACGGCCTTGAAACCGTCCAGGTCCACCAGCACCACCACGGCGCCGGGGATGCGCAGATCGCGCCGAGCCGAGGTGGTGAACTGCGCGCGACCGGGCAAGCCGGTCAGCGGGTCCAGGCGGATCCGGGCGATCCTTCGGCGCAGCAGCAAGGTATGGACCGACCATCCAGCCAGCAGCGGGGCGGCGGCCGTCGAGACGGAAGCCAGCGTGTTCATGCCGCCTCCGCCCCGGGCGCCACCTGGCCGCCCCGGTTCTCCCTGGAGCGGCTCACCGGTGCGAGACGGTGCGAGGCCACGGCGCGGGTACCGATCAGCGACGCGGCGACCTGGATCACCGTGTCGTACAGGTGCGGGTTGTCGGCGAGGATGTCACGAGCCGCATCCAGACGCGCGGACCGCTCCTCCTCGCTCTCGTCCTCGACGCCCAGCCACAGCTCGGGCGGCGTCCCTAACGCCAGTTCGAGGAAGTCATCGACGGTGACGGCCTCATGGCCGCCGATGTACGTACGCATGAGTGTCCCTTGAGTTCGTAGGGGCGGAGAAGCCGGGGCGGTCGCGGTCTTGTGGTGAGAGGCGGCCGCCCCGGGCGTGCATGGTCGTCATTGCCTGCCATCTCGTTCACACGAGCGGCCACGACCCTCGACACCGCCTCTCCGCAATTGGCGCGGTGAAGGTGCCGGGGATCGTGAGCACTGGTGCTCAGCACGGGCTCATGGGTCCGTGACAGGTTCTGAGGTCTGAAATCAGTGAGTGCCAGTCACCACCCCGAGAGGGCAGATCCGGCGATGCCAGTCACTGCCCCAAGGGCAGATCCGGGCAGGTCATCCTGTCCGATAGGGATGGATGACCCGCACCCATCGACCACACGTGTGCATGCGGCTGGGTCAGGCACTCTATTGAGGTCTCAACGAACAGACGCTTCCTTCGGCCCTGTTTCACGAGGGCCTCTGGGCGCAGGTGCGGATCAGCTCCGTCGGTGCAGACGGGCATAAAGGGAGAGAGCGAGACGCTCATGAAGAGGTCATCTCCTCAACTCCTCCTTAGGAGTTGAGGAGACTATGCCGGGCCCGGGCGGCAGTCGTCAACACCTCTTGAGGACTTATGCTGTGTCCGCCCAAGAACCAGGGATGGTGAGCACCACATGGCCAAGCGATACGAGCAGATCGCGGACGAGCTACGAGAGCGCATCCGCGCAGGTCGGCTCAGCCCGGGGGATCGCCTCCCTGCGGAGACAGCACTCGCCGAGCAGTACAGGGTGAGCCTGCCGACCGTGCGGCAGGCTCTCGGCGTGCTCCAGGCTGAAGGGCTGATCGAGAAGCGCCACGGGCGTGGGAACATCGTCCGCGAGCCGAGGCGAGTGGTGAAGCGAACCAACGAGCGGCATCAGTGGGAGAAGGACCGAGTGCGCGGCTCCCTGGCAGAGCGGCAGGCGACCGGTGCCACTGAACATGACACTGGACTCACGGTGTCTGACCTGGTCTTTCATGCCGAATATCGCGAGACCGTAGCCAATGAGGACCTTGCAGCAGCGTTCAGCTTGCCCGTGGGATCGCGGCTGCTGGAGCGGGCCTACCGGACGCGTTACAGCGAGGAAGACGCGCCGTTCAACCTCGTGCACTCGTACCTCGTGTACGACCTCGTCTCACCCAACCCAGACCTGCTCAACCAGGCGAATGAGCCTTGGCCGGGCGGTACGCAGAGCCAGCTGCACACCGTCGGTATCGAGCTGGACCGCGTGGTGGAACGCATCACGGCCCGACCGCCCACGGTGGAGGAGATGGAGGAACTCGGCCTCACGGCGGGTGTCGCGGTGATGATTCTCCGGAAGACTTCGATCGACATCGGTGGGCGAGTGGTGGAGGTAGCCGACGTGACGTTGCCTGGTGACCGTACAGAACTGGTCTTCACGACTCCCCTGGCTAGGTGGTGAGCATGACCAATCTCGTCTCGGTCATAACAGCGGTGCACGCCCCGGGTGCCGAATTCCTTCCGGCCGCATATAAATCGCTGGTCGAGCAGCAGATGCCCGATGGGTGGGACTGGCAATGGATCATTCAGGAAGACGGCGAAACCGATGCTGTCACGCCCTACGTCCCCGATGATCCGCGCGTCAGCTTCGGGCAGGGGCGCCAGGGGCGCGCCGGCGTCGCGCGCACGATGGCTCTGTCTCGCGCTGAGGGCCGGTACGTCAAGGTGCTGGACGCCGACGACATGCTCACCCCGGGCGCGCTGGCTCGGGACCTGGGGGCCTTGACGGACCATCCTGGAGTCAGCTGGGCAACGTCTCGGGTGCTGGACCTCCTGCCCGACGGTTCTACCGTCGGGTTCGACCAAGACCCGCCCGAGGGGGTGCTCGACCGGGGATCCGTGCTCCAGCACTGGAAGGCGCACGACTTCCGTGCGCAGGTGCACCCCGCGACGTTGTTCGTCCGCCGGGACCTGCTCTTGGCCCTCGGTGGCTGGATGGCCTTGCCAGCGTCCGAAGACACGGGATTGCTGCTGGCGCTGAGCGCGGTGAGCCGCGGTTGGTTCACGGCCGATACCGGCCTCCTCTACCGCAAGTGGCCTGGCCAGGTAACCAGCCAGGCCGCCCACGTCCACGAAGGCGAGCGCATAGCGCGCATGGCCGTGGTCGAGGCCAGGGCTCAGATGCTCGCGAGCCTCGAAGGCTGGCGCTTCTAGGTGGACGAGACCAGGTAGGTGATCGTCCGCGCCGGCAACACCGTAACCAGCGCGGACACGGTCCTGACGGTCCATCAGATTCGGCGGTACGCTCAGCACATAGGCCGTACGCCGGAAGGAGCGACCTGATGGGAACGGGCATACGGATGTCAGCCCCGCCCGCCGGAGAGCCGCGATTCGTGGCGATGTTCTACCGGCCGGCATCCGGTTGGAAGGTCGCTGCGGAATCGAGCGCGCGGAGCCCCGTGGATCACGCAGTGGCCGCGATGATTCAGACCCTCCATTCCCGGGGCGAGAAAGCCCGGGTCGAAGTGTGGGGCCCGTCCGAAGACGGCAGCACTTGGCGGCATCTCCAGTCCATCAGCGAACCCCCGGGGAAGGCCGCGTCACAGGCTTCTCCCGTGGCGGAAGAATCGCCGCGGAGTGCTCGCGAAGAGCGGCTGAGGGACCGCCGGCATCAGGTGCTGATGGCCGCGCTCGCCGCCGTGGGGCACACCAAACTGGAGGCTGCGGATCACTCCGCCGTTGCGCGCCTCGTTGACGACGTCGATGAGGACACCATCCGGAGGGTTGCGCAATGGCTCACCGCGAGCAATCGGTGACTACGGCTAACGGCCGCTTCAGATAAGAGCTCTCGGGCCGTCGGCGGGCCGTCCGACGACACTTCAGACTTCCACAGAGTCTAATCTCACTCATCAAACCAATTATTTTGCTCCGCGATTTCCATGACCGGATTAAAACGGCGACGCGTATCGGAAACAGAGTGGGCTGCCGAAACCAAGCCTGACGGCAGTTCCCATGAATTCTTGATGATCTGAGAACGCACGCCACGCAGCCGTTCCATGCTCCCTTCGCGATAACCAAGGTCTGCCCCCGCCGTAATTCCGCGACGAACGGTCGAGCAGACAGAGCGAAGATTTTCCTCAAGATCGAACTCACCGGAGATCGATTCACTCACAAGGCGGTCCATGAACACCGCGCCCGCAAGGTCATCCCTCGACCTGGATCGCAAGAAGCTCATCAGCACTGAACGGCGACTTGGTTGAGATAGACGGTCATACAACAGCGCCAAGGTACGCCAATTCAAGTCCGCGAGAGAGGCTCCGTCTAGGGAAATTGAAGCACGCGAATATTTTCCGCAAGTCCGAGAGGTGTAGCAAGAATCAAGAACCGAAGCGTATATGGCGTCATCTAGATCCCGAACCGCACGATTGAAGGTCCTGCTGAGGTCGGCTAGAGATTCTGGATGCACCCAGGAAAACACTGCGAGGACCCACAACCCTCGATCAATTGGGTCATTTGCCTGTTCGTATTGCGCCTCCCACCAAGCCGTTTGGCGCGGGCGGCGGCGAGCATTTCGCAACCTGTCCAAAAGCGGACGGCTATCATCGAACAGAGACCGAGAACCGACTCCCCTCTCGGCAGGATCTTTCGTTGATACCGCGAGATTAGCCAGCGAGCATTCACGCCACGTCTTCCCGAAGGCCGCTCGCATCTCTTCAAGAAAGTTTCGCCAGAAGGCAAAGTCCAGATTGCGATCTTTAGTCAGGCCAGATGCATGTTTCACGAGAGGCTGGTAATCTTCGGACATCTCAGAAACGGAGCCCTGCAACATGCCGTTAAGTAGATGAAGTAGATACTCGGGACTCCGCATCATGTATGCATACACCGTGGGCTCAGTTACCCGGAGAACGGCACTCTCATTCCCGGCGACCACAACGGTGAACTTCCTGGCGCCTACACCATTCAGAATGGCCTTAATTACATTGTGTCGCTCAACGGGGGATAGCCTCGCTATTTCCCCGCCCCCTTGCACATATGCAGCGAGCCCCCATTCGGCGCCAGTAGCATCCATGGTCTGAAGGATGCCCCTAAAGCGACCGAAGTCAAGATTCTTGAATACTCCCAGCGAGTTTCCGATAGCGCACCAGCCAACAAGGTCTTGCGGGGTCTTTTCTATGGCCTCCTTGTACCAAAGGTCAGAGAGCAGGGAATTCTCGGGCTGACGTTGAAGAATTAGACAGACTGCCGACAGGGACTCAGCAGGGATGCTTGATGTCAACATTGGCCAAAGGCGATCGACCAAATTCTCGTATCCAGCAGAAGGCGAGAGCTCAACAGATACGCCAGCCCCGTATCCAGCACTCCGCGAACTCAATTCCTTCGAGGACGCCCACCGGATTCCATTCCTGTCAAATACTGCCTCCAGGATCCTCTTCATGGACGATGCGGACTGGGTAAATACCCAATCTTGCAGCAAGCAGAGGGCTAGAGTTCTTGGGTAAGGCGCTTCCGTGATCTCGCTATCTTCAATCAGTCGAGCTGTCCGGTCTGCCAGATCAAGCAGCTCCCCCTTAGAGAAGCACCCGGCAAAGAATCTCGTTACATTCATCCAATAGGGATTCGGCGCAATCCCATCAAAGCGGTCCGGCTTCGTACCTGCTTGACTCCTTGTGGCAGGAGCGTAGGGCGCAGTTTCATAAAGGTACTTGGCTGCAAAATACTCGCGCAGAGGCTGCACTTCGAACTCATAGGTGCCCTCTACTCGCGAGACAAGTGCCACCACCCGCTCAACGACTCCCGTCAGAAGAGAGTCGATAAGCTCCGCAACCTTGCGCTGCATGGTGGGACTGCTCGCAGTCTCGCGCTCCAAGAAAGCAGTGAGGACTCCGCGTAGCTCCTCGGTGCTCAGTCGGCCGGTAGCACCGTCTACCTCAGCGCGAGCATGCAGATAATAGCCCAGGTACCGGTGAATGTTGATTAGCAGCTCACGGTTCTCGCGAACTGTCCTATCTTTCTCGGCTTCCCTATTCAGGAACACCTCAATGTAGGCATCGTATAGCTCTGTCCGCTTGTCCGGAAGCGTTGAGCCCCTCAGGTGTGTAAGGCTGAGAAGAATTGAGAGCTGCATCGTATTCTTGGCTAGCTCTGCCATATGTGGAGCTTTAAGTTTCTGCTCTAAAGTGTTTAGCAGCATACTCAGGTCGGAATCATCCAAATTGCGGGCCTTGGCCCATTTCTCCGTGTACTGCATCGCCAGACGCGGGCGGATGGCAGCGAGCGTCAGGTAATAGAATTTGGAATTATCGAATGTCGGTGAGCCTGCAACAGCAGTGGGCCTACTGGTAATTACGAGCTTCAGGTCTGGGTTACGAGTTTCGAGACGCGTGGCGGCGGCAGTAACCTCGTCGACCACGCGCTGCCGATCATCCAAATCTGCAACTTCATCCAGAGCGTCGAGAATCACCAATGCGGCAGCCCCCTGGATCACAAAGAGCAAGTCCGATACGTCGAAATTCACTCCCCCTGAATACCGTTCAACGTGGGCAGCAAGGGCACTTTCAAGGGAACGTGGGCGCCCGTGCTCCGTGATTTCTCCTGGCGCCCAGGGATCGATTCCCTTAAGCCATGTGGCAAGGTCCCGGAGTTCCATCTTAAAGGGCATCATCAAGGGGCTTGTAGCATCATGTGCGGGGATGCTTGTTGCTGCTTCGGAATGAAGAATGCGAGATCTGTGGACCTGGGCAATGTACTGAGCAAATGTAGACTTTCCCTGGCCTGGAGCTCCCTCAAGTACAATCCGTGAGACTGAAGGGCCGAATGCGTGACTCAGTATCAGACTAGCCGCACCAACTGAACGTCCCGGCGTCAGACCCGATTCGACACCCAGCTCGATAAGTTCAGCTACATCCTCGAACATAGAATCCTCGAAGAACAAGGACTCTTCCCCGCTGTTGCGAGACTTGAGAGCCGATATGACGGCACTCCGGTAGTCAACAAGCTTGCCCTTTGAGGTCTTCTCAGGGCCTCTACGCGGGGTTGCCGGCACATCAATAAAAAGATCAAAGAGAGGGCTAGGGGATAGGTCAGCCTGTTTGAAACGAACCTTCGAGTCGCGCTCGCTTTGATCTGCGAAATAGGCAGCCAGTGCATTAGAGCGCCTTTGCCGGTCCTGCCCAGTACCCGTCGCCTCCCAGAGAATCCTGATGATATCCGTGCCGGACAGCAGGCTGGGGTATTTAAGTTTCAGATCATAGCTCACATCAAGACGTCGATCGAGGTCATCTCTCCACCAGCACGATGCGGGGACAGGCATCACTGAATCCAGATGGGACTGCACTTTATCCATGCGCCCAGAGTCCAGATGTGAAGTACCTGACAGGTTCGTCATCAATACAAAAGAGGTAGCTCCTCGAGCGGCAAGCTTTTTCACTTTCTCGACTTCGCCATTAATGGCGTTGATGACCCATTTTAAAGGGTCGGCGATTCCGTGGGGGTTGCGCGCATACTTGACCTGAAAGACAACCTTTCCGTTGGCGTCCGGAGCCGTTGCATCTCTACCCCCGTCGGGCATGCCCACCGGGTAGCACTGAACGCCGGAGTACTCACGGAGCAGGAGCGCTTGGCAGAGCATCTGGAAGCGCTCGTCGAGCAGAGACTCGTAGTGGTAGTCCATGAAAGCCTCCCGCCATGACAAGTAACGCTCCATCATATGGCGTTCAAGGCCGCTGCGCAGTGTGTCTCACTCGTTCTGCAGGTGAGAGGAGAGCCCGCGGCGGCGCTCACGGCCGCGTGTAGAGGTGCCGCTTCGGTGGGCGACCATACCGGAGTGAGGTGCCCAAGTACTCAGGTTCTACCAACGACGCAGAGCCCCCTGTCCATCCCGGAATGTCAAGGTGGTCCGTCTCCTTCGCGTTGCGACCTATATGTGGACTGACGGAAGAGCTCAAGTCATCCACAGGCCCTTGACCTGCTGAAACGTTGAGCCGCACGGGTCCTGCGTAGCCGTGTGCGCGTCCGTGCCTCCGTTCCACCGAACGCGCGCCCTCCCCTCCGGCTGCTAGCGCGAGGACAGTGGACTCACCCGCGTCGCCAGGCCCGGGCCGCGGGTGGAGCAGGGTGGGGGGATCAGTCATGGCTCGGACTCAGTCGAAGTGTGGCGCACGGACACGAGCCGGCGGGCGATGCGGAAACCTCGCCATGGTCGGGACATCGCGTTGCCGACTACATCAAGGCCCTTGGTCGAAGATAGGAACGGCCGACCGCAAGGCGAAGGAAGCGAAGGAGAAGGTACGGAAGTCGCGCAAGAAGTGACCTGTTGACCGCCGACGCTGCTGCGGGCGGTGAATACACGGCGAAAACGTCGCCCGTGGACACCCGTGGTACGGAAACCCACAGGTCAGCCGACCAACGAGAGGTCATGCGCCAGGCGCCTTCTAAGCGCTTGGCCGCAGGTTCGAGTCCTGCCGGGGGCGCTCCGTTTTTATCGCACGCCCCTCCCCTTCGGGAGGGGCGTTTTTGCTGGTCGGGGGCAGGTCGGCCGGAAGGGCGTCGGCAGGTGGGCCAGGGCCGGGTTGCGGGCTCTCGCAAGCTGCGGCGGAGGGAGATCTTCCGCAGTAGCGTCGTCTTGCGGAACACGGGCCACGGGAGGGCACGATGGACTCTGGAGCAGCTTCTTCGGACGGGCGCACGGTGGTGGGAGGGGCCAGGGTGCGCGACGTGGTCCGAGAGGTCGTGGCCGAGGTCGCGCCCGAGGAACTGCCGCTCGTTGAGGCGCTGGCCCGGTTCGACGACGCCACGGTCGTGCGGCGGCTCGGACGCCGGGGCGGGCGACGTGAGCCGCTCGGGTTCGGGCTGGGCGAGGTCGCCACGATGGTGGCCCCCGTGGTGTGGCTGGTGGTGGACGAGGCCGCGCGGCAGTTCGCGGCGGCTGCCGTGACCGGAGCGTCCGGCGGGATGAAGTCCGTACTGCGCAAGGTCCTGCGCCGGCCGGCCACGCCGGTTGCCGTCCCCGCCCTGACCCGTGAGCAGCTCGCCGAGATACGCCGGCGCGTGGTGGAGTCGGCCGTGCAGCGTGGGCTGGGTGAGGGACGCGCGGCGGTGATAGCCGACGCGGTGGTGGCCAGGTTGGCCCTGTCCGCACCGGAGGATCAGTCGTCGCAAGAACCCCCCGGCTCCGCCGGCCCGTCCGGAAGCGGCACTCCGGCCCAGGGCTAGCGCGGGATGACCACGACACTCCCCCGGGTACGGGTCGACGAGCGGGCGATGGGCGCGGGCACAACGCTGCGCTTCGTGCTGCTGGTGGCCCTGATGCTGGTGAGCTGTGGCTATGTGATGGGCGGTGTCAGCCGAGCCGTCTCCCACCGGTCCGGCTTCGGCTACTTCGGCTGTCTGCTCGCCTCCGGCGGCGATCCCTTCCAGGGCTCCCTCCTGGACAACCTGATCACCGCGGTCGGCCAGGACAAGGCGTACGAAGGCTGTACGGCCCGCTACGAACCGTCGCTGCCCTGGTGGGTGACCCTCGCCTGGCCCGTCCTGCTGCTGGCCGTGGCGGGCGCGTTGTTCTGGGCGCTGCCCGTGTGGAAGGCGCGGCGCGGCCGGGTCGTACCGCTGGCGGCCGTCGACAACGACGGCGAGATCCTGCGTGTACTGAAGGAGTTCGCGGCGGTGGCCGGACTGGCCCGTGTGCCGCGGGTCGTCGTCGATCCGGCGGCGGCCTCGACCGGCGCGGTGGTGTTCGGCAGCAATCGCCGCCCGACGGTGTGCCTGCACGGAGGTCTGCTCGCCCGCCGGCACACGGACCCGGACGGCTTCCGGGCGGTGCTCCTGCACGAACTGGCCCACATTCGCAACGGCGACGTCACCCTCACCTACGTCACCGTCGCCGCCTGGCGGGCGTTCGTGGCCGTGGCGCTCGTGCCCAGTGTGGTGTTCCGCATCAGGGGTGCCGTCACGCTGTCGCCGATGTACCGGCCCGCCGAGGTTCCGGCCCTGACGCGGTTCTTCGCGCTCATGCTGTTCATGGTCGTACTGGTATACCTCGCCCGCTCGGACGTGCTGCGCAACCGGGAGATCTACGCGGACCGCGCCGCGGTGCGCTGGGGCGCGGATCCCCGTGGCTGGGTCGTCCCGGCAGGGGGGCCGCCGCGGGGCGTGGCGCGGCGGGCGCTCGCGGCGTTCGTCGAGCTCTGGCGCACGCACCCGCGCTGGGATCTGCGCCGGGACTCCCTCGCCGATCCTGTCGCGCTGTTCGGCGTGCGCGCGCTGCCGCTGTTCCTGACCGGATCCGCCGCCACACTGATCTACTACCAGCTGGCCGGAACGACGCAGCAGTGGGACGGCCGGTGGGCGGACTACGTACGGGCGTCGGCCTCGGCCGCATTGATCACCGGAGTGGTCGGGGTCGCCGTGTGGCGGGGGGTGGTCCACGCCGTGCTCACCTCGCGCCGTGTGCCTTCGGGCGTGCGCGCGGGGCTGTGGCTGGGAGCCGGGATGGCTGCCGGCGAGCTGGTCGTGAACGACGTCGCGGTCTTCCGATGGCTGCCCGCCCGGCCCGAGTTCCTCGCGCTGGCGGTGCTCGCGGGGGTGGTGATCGTCTGGTGGACCGCACAGTGCGCCCACCTGTGGGTCCGGGTGTGGCGGGGGCGGACGATCCACCCGGCGATGCTGCTGGGGCTGGTGACCATGTGCCTGGCGTTGTCATCGTGGTTCGTGTGGTGGAAGGGCAGTGGCAGTTCCTTCGCGATGGGGCAGCCTTTCAATCCGGCCACGCTGTACGAGGCGTCGGGACTGGCATCCGTCCCGGCCCCGTACCGCTCCACACCCGCCGGGATCATGGTGAACCTGCAGCGCCTGGCCGACCGGCCTCTCGCCCTTCCGGCCGTCGCGGCCCTGTGCGTCGTGCCGCTACTGGCCTGGCTGGTCCGGCCGGACACCGCCACGCCCGCCTGGGCACGCGACGCCCTGCGGGGAAGCGAGGACGCGGGGATGGCGCGGGAAGCCTTGCCGCCACTGCGAAGAGTGCTGTTGGCCGCGGTGCTCGGTGGGGCGGCGGGCTGGGCGGCCTTCGCGGGCGCGGCGGCCCACCTCCACACCCGGCAACCGGCCGCCGGGCAGCTGACACGGCTCTATGTAGTGAACTATTTCGGGTGGGTGCTGGCGGCCTTCAGTGTGGGTGCGGCAGTGGCCGCCCTCCTCGCGAGCGTGCGGGCGCGCCGCTACCGGCTGCTCATCGCGCTCGTCGCGGCCGAGTCCGCGGCGGCGGTGGCCTTCGCCGGGATGTTCGTACTCGCCTCCTTCGACGGATGCGTCCAGCCGCTGAACGTACTCGTCCGGTCCTGCGACTGGCGTCCGGCCTCGTCGTGGGAGGTCCTCCATTACCTCTTGGGACCTGCTCTCCTGCTCGCCGCGGCCACCGCTGTCGTCGCGGCCGCGGGCGTGTCGGCGATCCGGCGCGTACGGCGGCCCGCGATGACGCCCGGCACCGCAGCGCGTCCGGCCGGAAGGGAAGGGAATCGGCCGGCCGCCCAACGCCTCTGGGCAAGCGTGTGGTGCGCGGCGGCAGTGGTTGTCACAGTGACGGCAGTGCTGCCCGATACACATGGGGCCCCAGGGCAGGGCGTCATCGCGCGCACACGACCGACCGCGTCCGCGCCCGACCGTCCGCCGATGACCGCGCCCACCTCCGCCCGGACACGCGGGGTACAGGTGCTCGCCTGGCACTCCTACGGCGGAGGAGAGCTGATCAACCGTTTCCTGGATTCCTCCAAGAGCTTCACCGAGCTCCTCGTCAAGGGCAACGGCAGAATCGACGAGTCCCGCGTCCGCCCCTACTGCACCGCCTTCGGCCGGATCGCGCGGGACGCCGAGGAATTCTTCCGGGTGCCCGACCCGCAGGCTCAGTCGCACTGGCAGAAGTTCGTCACGCGCTTGGAGAGCGCCGGCCGGACGTGCGAACAGGCCACGCGGCAGTCGAACGGGGACCTCCTCATGGTGTCGGTGAAGGACCTCGTGCAGGCGACCGCCGCGGCCGATTCGGCGAGCGCGCGGATGGACACGGTGAGGCGCGAGGGCGACCTCTAGGAGTGAGGGCGACCTCCAGGCACCGCACACGGTCCGCGCGCTATGCGTCCCGATGCATGGTCGATGCATGCCCGACGGATGTCCGGCGACCAGCAGCAACCATCAGCGGACGCTGCCGTTCGGGGGGTGGATGTGTTTCAGTGGGGCGGACGGGAGTTGGGGGGTTGGTGTGATGGACGGGGCTTGGGTTCGGGTGCCTGTGGGGCGGGACGCTTCGCGGTGGGTCACTCGGGGGCGCTGCCGGCGGGTTCTGTTCGTCGTGCACAACGTGACCTCCGCTTCACGGCTGCTGGATGTGCTGCCGTTGTTCGACGACGATCCGCGCGTGCAGATGCTCGTCACCTGCACCGGGTCGTCACCGTTCCTCGCCGGCGTGCCCGAGCTGATGGCGGCGGCAGAGCTGCCGGTGCTGCCGTGGGAGCAGGCCACGGCCACGCCCGTCGACCTCGCGATATCCGCCAGTTACGGTGGTCAACTGGAGTTGATCGACGGCGAATTGGCCGTTCTGTCGCATGGTGCTGGCTACAATAAGAAACTGGCGACACCGGACACCGGACACCGGACACCGGACACCGGACACCGGAGATCAGAGACCAGATGCGCCCGTCTTCGGGCTCTCGCCCGACTGGCTGTTGTCCCACGGGCGTCCCCTCGCCTCCGCGACCGTACTCTCGCACCCCGAGCAGCTGGACCGGCTGCGTCTCGCCTGTCCCGAGGCGGCAGAGACCGCCGTGCTCGCCGGGGACCCGTGCTTCGACCGCATTCTCGACGGGCTGCCGTACCGGGAACGGTACCGGCGCGCCCTCGGGGTCACGGCGGGGCAGCGGCTGATCGTCGTCAATTCGACCTGGTCGCCGGGGGCACTCCTCGGCGACGCCGGCGAAGATGAGGGCGGGGACCTGCTCCCGTCCCTCCTGCCCCGGCTGGCGGCCGAGCTGCCCGCCGACGAATACCGGACCGCCGCCGTCCTGCACCCCAACATCTGGCACGGGCACGGCCCCGGACAGGTGCGGTCCTGGCTGGACCGTGCCCGCCGGGCCGGCATGCTGCTCGTACCGCCACTGGAAGGGTGGCGGCAGGCGCTGATCGCCGCCGACTGTGTGCTCGGTGACCACGGATCCGTGACCTACTACGCCGCCGCCATCGGCATCCCCGTCCTGCTCGGTGCCTTCCCCGACGGTGCGCTCGACCCGGATTCACCGGTCGCCGCGCTGGGCCGCGTCGCACCACACTTGCGGCCGTACGAGGGGCTGCGCGCGCAGCTCGACCGGGCCGTCGACACCCACGAACCCGACCGCTACCGCGCGCTCGCCGACCAGGTCAGCTCCTCCCCCGGCCGGTCGGCGGCGCTCCTCCGACGGGCCTTCTACGACCTCATCGGCCTGCCCGAACCCGAGGACCGGCCCGCCCTGCTCGACCGACTGCCCCTTCCGGCGTACGAACCGGCCGAACGCACCGCGCCCGTCCGCGTCCTGACGCGACTGGTCGGTACTGGACCGCCCGAGATCGCCGTGGTGCGGTACGCCGATGCCCGGGACGAACCGGAGGACGGTGGCATCGGCTGGGACGCGCACACCGCCGTGCACGAGGACACCCGGGACGCCGACCGGCTGCGGATCGCCGATGTGATCGTGCGGTACGCGGCCGCCGACGACCCGCGCGTCGGCCCGCCCGCCGCCTGGACCGCCGAGATCCTCGCGGGCCACCCCGGCTGCGGGCTCGCCGCGTACGTGACGGGCCCGGACCACTGCACCGTCCGTACCCGTGCCGGCGAGCTCGTCCGGCTGGCCGCCGCACCCGACCGCGACGGGCGGGCCGACCTGTGCGATCCGGCCGCCTACGCCTCCGCCCTGCACGCCTGGGTCGGCGGCGGCAAGTCGCTGGAGGAGGCGACCGGCGCCGGTATCACCGTCGTGACGGGGGACGTACGGCACCACGTGAACGTGAACGTGGAACGGCTCGGGTGACTCATGTGACGTCCAGATCCGCCAAGCGGGCGTCCAGCCGGGCCATCGCCCCGCTGTCGCCGGATTTCTCGTAGAGGACGCGCGCCAGGCGCAGGTGGCGGACCTCGTCCGCCGTGTCCCCCAGGTCGGCGGCACAGCGTGCCCGCAGTTCGGCGGCGTCCGCCTGCTGGAGGACCGCTCCTTCCGCTTCCATGACGGCCAGGGCCTCGTCGAGGGCCGTACGGGCGGCGGCCGGGTCGGCGGCGGCGAGGTGGGTCTCGCCGAGGCTCATCCGTACGCGGGCCTCGTTGTAACCGTCGCGCCGGGGCAGCTCCTGAAAGCGGGCGAGGGCCTGGTGGAGGTGGCGTACGGACTCGGCCGTGCGCCCCTGGCCGCGCAACGCACGCCCTATGTGGTGTTCCAGGAGTGCCAGGGCGCGCGGTACATCCTGTGCGCCGTCCTCGCCCGGGGCGATGCCGCGCAGGACTCCCTGGGCCTGCCGGAAGCGGTTCTCCGCGTCCTCGTACCGCCATTGCCGCAGGTACAGCAGACCGAGGGACTCGACAGCGGTGGCCTGGCCGCGGCGGTGACCCGCGCGTTGGTCGGCCGCCGCGGCGGCGGTCAGTTCGTCCTCGGCGTCGGACGGGCGCGCGAGTCCCATGTAGGCGAAGGCGAGCTGGGTCCGCATCCGGCCTTCCGCCCGGCGGTCGCCGAAGGCGGAGGCGCAGCGGCGCGCGGCCTCGACACCCCGCAGGTGGGTCGCGACCCACTGTTCGTGGAAGCCGAGGCGCAGGTGCAGTCCCCACAGGGCCTCGCACAACTGCCAGGCCAGCTCGTCGAACCCGTACTCCTCCGCGGCGCGTACGGCTTCGGCGAGGTTCTCCCGCTCGCGGCGCAGGTCGGCCAGGGCCGCTCGGGCGGACTCGGGCGTGCGGTCGTCCGGGCCGGGCGGTTCGGCGTAGGCGGGGCCCAGATGCCAGCGGCCGGGGATGACGCGCGCGTCGGCGGCCGCGGCGAACCGCAGATACCAGGTGAGCGCGCGGCGTACGGAGGCGGTCCTGGCCTCGCGGCTGTCCTCGGCGTCGGTGCGGCGTTCGGCGTGCCGGCGCACGGAGTCGTGGAAGTGGTAGCGCTCTTCGCCGACTTCCTCCAGCAGATGGACGGCGGCGAGGTCGTCGAGGAGGGCGCGGGCCTCGGCGTCGGTGATGTCGGCGGTCGCTGCCGCCGCTCCCACGGGGATGTCCGGCCAGGGGCGCAGGCCGAGCAGCCGGTAGAGGCGGGCCGCCTCGGGAGTGAGGTCGCGGTAGGAGAGGTCGGTGGTGCGCTGGACGGCGTCGTCGCCGGCTGTGGCCGGCCCGCGGTCCGGATCGGGGCCGGAGCCGTGTACGGGGCCGGCGTCCAGGGCGGCGAACTCCCGCTCCAGGCTCTCCCAGCTCAGATGTTCCCGTACCGCCACGCGCGCGCCCGTCTCGCACAGCGCCAGCGGGATGCCCCCGCACCGTGCCGCGACCGCCTCCGCGTGCGGGCGCTGCGCGGCGAATCGCTCCGGCCCGGCGATGCGGGAGAGCAGGCGCACGGAGTCGGCCTCGGACAGGGGACCGAGGGGGATCGGGTGGGCGCCGTGGTCGCGCACGAGCTCCGGCAGCCGGTGCCGGCTGGTGACGATGACCAGTGATCCGGGCGCGGCGGTGAGGAAGGGGGTGATCTGGGAGGCGCTGTGGGCGTTGTCGAGTAAGACGAGCAGCCGTCGGCCGGCGGTGCGCTCGCGGTAGAGGCCGGCCTGCGCCTCCTCGTCCGCGGGCACCCGGTCGGCCGGTACGCCGAGGCTGTGCAGGAAGCGTACGAGCGTCCCGGAGGGGGTGACGGCGGTGGCGGCGGACTCGCCGCGCAGGTCGGTGTAGAGGTGACCGCCGGGGAAGCGCTCGGCGAGGGCATGGGCGCAGTGCACGGCCGTGGCGGTCTTGCCGACGCCGCCCGGCCCCACGAGGGCGACGACGCGGGGCGCACCGGCGTGTCCGTACCCGTCGGCGGGCGCGGCGGCGCCGTCCGTACCGTCCAACAGCGCGGTGACAGAGGCCAGTACATGCTCCCGGTCGGTGAAGGCGGCCGTGCCGGGCGGGAGGAGTCGCGGGGCCACGACGGCCGCCGACGGCAGGGCGGTGTCGCGCAGGAGATCGGTCTCGCGCAGCCAGGCGGCCAGGTCGCGGGCGAAGGCGGGCTCGCGGCGGGCCTGTTCGACGAGCAGTTCCGCCAGGGCGCGGCGTTCGTCGGCGCCGGTGGGCGCCGCGGGCGGGAGGCCGGGGCCGTCCGGACCCATCGGTGCGGGGTCGGCGGGATCCTCGTCCCGGCGCCGCATTCGCCGCACGAGGCCCGCCAGTCCCTCCGTGGTCCGTCGGCCCATCTCACCCGCCGCGCCCGACAACGCCCCCGAGGTCGCCGTGTCGACGGCCGACAGCACCGCCGCCATCGTGAACGGATCCATGTGTCCTCCCCCACTCGCCGATTCGGTCACGCTATCGGGAAGCTCCCGATCTTGTGCCGATTCGGCCGCGCCTGTGGACAACGAGCGGGCGAGGCTGTGGAAAACCCCGGGCTCGGGCGCACGCATGGCGCCCGCGAAGGGAATCGGGGGCGCCACACGGGACGGTCCGGGACGGAGGACACCCGGTACCGCCGGCTGCTCGCACGCGGTCCGCGGGGCGGCTGCCCGCGGACCGGGAGATCACGTGTTGACGCAGGTGTTGCCCGATGCCGGGTTGAGCAGGCCGACGATGTCGATGGAGTTGCCGCAGAGGTTGATCGGGATGTGAATCGGGATCTGGATGACGTTGCCCGAGACGATGCCGGGGGAACCGGCGGCCACCCCGGCGGCACCGGCGTCGGCCACGGCGCTCCCGGTCAGGCCCGCGAGCGCGGCGCCGACGGTGAGGGTCAGGACGGCTGTTCTGGCGATTCGTGACATGCGGAGACACCTTTGCTCGGTCGTTCTGGGGGCGCCCGACCGGTGACGGCCGGGGTGAGGCTCAACGTCCGTTAGTCACAAAGGTTTCGTACACGCAGCGGACGGGTGATTCACTAATTCAATGGTGTATTCCGGTCATTTCGCCGGGCAGAGCGAAGAGTGGGACCGGTGCCTCCAGCGGGCCGGACGGGGGTGCGGCCGACCGCTTTAGCGCGGCTTTAGGGACGTGTGGCGCAATGAACGGTCTGAAAGGAGCCGCCCCATGATCCGTTACCTCGTCAGCTTCCTTCCCTGGATCGCCTACGCGGTCCTCGCCAGGAACGACGACTGGCGCAACGGCGCGCTGGCCGGGCTTCTCGTCGCCGTCATCCTGGTCGTCATCGACCGCCGGTCCGGGAAGAAGTGGGACGAGATGGTGATCGAGGTGAGCGCCGCCGTGTTCTTCACGGGCATCACACTCCTCTCCTTTCTCTCTCCTCACTCCTCCCTCATGCCGTACGGCGCGGCCCTCGTCGACGCCTGGCTGGCGCTCACCGCGTTCGGCTCACTGGCCGTCCGCCGGCCGTTCACGCTCGGCATGGCGCGGCGCGCCGCGCCGGAGAGCGTGTGGAAGACCCCGCTGTTCTTCAAGATCAACGTAGCGATCACCACGGCCTGGGCGCTGTCGTTCGCGGTGGCCGCGGTCGCGCTGACCGTGCTGATCCACCAGGACCCCAAGGCACTGGTGGCGGCGATCGTCATCAAGACGGTCACCTTCGTGGTGCCGGTGGTGTTCACGATCCGCTACCCCGAGATCGCCCAGGCGCGGTTCTTCCGGGCCGAGGCCGCGGCTGAGCAGGCAGCGGCCCAGCGGGCAGCCGCCTGACCGTTCAAGGTCGCACGGCACGCCCCCGACCACCGTGTCGGGGGCGTGCGGCTTTCCTCCCCCGGCCGCCCGGCACTTCGTGTCGTGCAGCTTGCTGCCACCGTCCCCGGCTGGCCCTGCCGCGGCGTGATCACGCACTCTGGGTCACAAGGCTGTCCGGCCCCACCCGAGCAGACGTGATGACAGATCGGCCGCGCGATGAAGTTCCGCATTCTGGGCCCCCTGGAGATAGATGCCCCGGAGGCCGAGGGAGCGGGCTCCTGCGCCCCGCGCGCCGCGAAGCCACGGGCACTGCTCGCCGCGCTGCTCGTACGGGCCGGTGAGGTGGTGTCCGTCGACAGCCTCATCGAGGAGCTGTGGCGAAACGATCCGCCGCGCACCGCGACGACCACGGTGCAGGTTTACGTCTCCCAGGTGCGCAAACTGTTGCACGCGGCCGCCCCGGCGTACGGGCGTGACGCTCTGCTCACCCGGTAGCCGGGCTACGAGCTTCGCCTCGACCCCGCCCAACTGGACCTGAGCCGCTTCGAGGAGCTGCACGAGAAGGGCCGGCGAGCACTGGAACGGGGCGATTTCGCGTCCGCCGCGCACTCGCAGCGCCAAGCGCTCGCGCTCTGGCGCGGGCCCCTGCTGTCGGACACCCCGCACGGCCCCCTGCTGGAGGCGACGGCGGTACGCCTGGGCGAGGCCCGGATCGCGGCGCTGGAACAGCGCGTACGGGCGGACCTGCACCTGGGCCGGCACCGGGAGCTGATCGCGGAGCTGCGCTCGGTGACGGCGGAACACCCCCTGCGGGAGGAGTTCCACGGGCACCTCATGCTCGCGCTGTTCCGCGCCGGGCGCCAGGCGGAGGCGTTGGAGGTCTTCAGCCGCCTACGACGCATCCTGGTGGAGGACCTGGCGATCGAGCCGGGCCGCCCCTTGCAACACCTCCACCAGCGGATCCTGGCCGGGGACGCGACTTTGTCCACGGCGGGCGCGACCCCGGCGCGGGCCTACGCGGCGAGGTCGGACGTGGCCCGGCCCTGCCGCGGGAGCCGGCTCCCCCGCAGGGCCACCAGGACGCTGTGCACGGGGCCCTGACGCCCGATGCGCCCCACGCCCGCGCGCAGATGCAGCCGTTTACCGCGGGGAACAGCGACGGGAGCGCCCCGCACGCGGCAGCCCGTCGGTCATCCCCGCTCCGCCGTCATGCGGACCGCGAACGCTTCCAGCTCCTCCCGCCAGCCCGCGGCCAGCCGCGAGCCCGCAGCCGTGCGCGAGGCCCGGTCCACCAACTCCCGGATGAGCCGTTCGGCGATGCCGCGCTCCTCCCGCTCCAGGAGGATCTCCCGCAGCAGCTCCGCGTCCCAGTCGTACTCCGGCCCGCCGTCGAGGAAGCCGCGCAGGCGCCACGCGGCATGCAAGGAGCGGGCGTACGCGTCGTAGGGGGTGTCGAGGTCGGGGCGGTCGGCGAGGGCGGCGCCCAGCCGTAAGGGGTGCCGCAGCGCGTACCAGCCGGCCGTACAGCCCCGGTCGCAGCCCGATATGCACCGCCCGGGCCAGGGGTCGTCGAGATACTCGGCGGCCATGGCCTCGTGGGCGTACGTGCCGATCACCCGGTCCACGCGCAGTTCATCCCAGATCTGCCACGCGGCGGTGGGCAGCCGCGCAGCGAGCCGCTCGGCGAGGCCGAGGGCGAGGTCGCCGGCGAGAGTGGCGGTGGAGTCGCCGAAGTGCTGGGCGTCGCCCGCCCAGCCGTTGCGCTCGTGCTCGGCGGCCCGGCTGACGTGCAGGGTGGGGATGCCCCGGCGCAGGGCCGCGTTGTCCCGGACGTCACCGCGGATGAGGGTGCAGGTGTCGAGGAGTTCGAGAGCGGCGGCGGCGTCGACGGCCTCGGATGCCTCGGGGTCGCCGCCCGCCGCGAGATAGCCGGTGACCAGGACGACGGGACGCACGCGGTCGACGCCCACCGCGACGAGTTCGGCCAGCGACTCGATCAGACCGGCGCCCCGGGTGTCGGCGGTGCGCCACCGCCGGTGTTCGTCGTTGAGGAGACCGCGCAGCCGCTCCTCCACCCGGTCGAGCATCCCGGCGCGCTGGAGCTGGGGCGCCATCGCCTGGGCCGCCGCTCGTGGCAGCTGGGGTTGCGTCGTCATCGTGTGCCTCCCTGGATCGGCTTCGGCCTGCGACCGACCCTGTCGGGCGGATGCTCCGCTCTCGTCAGCGGAGCGTGACCGGCCAGAAGACTGCCCAGCAGGGGGCGGGGGAAGCGCCGGTTTCCTGCCATACCGGAAGGGGCCGTCCGCCGCTCCCCGCCGGTCCGCCGCAAGGCGTCGCCGCCGGGACTCGCGGTGCGCCCGGCGCGCTGCGGTCCGGTAGGGGCCGGGCACCGAACGCGCCCGACCCGTACTCGGCGCACGTGAATGTGGCTCATATTGGGCTGTTGCGCATCCGCCCGAAGAGGTCGATGGGCACCACTGGCGTACGACGGCCGGGCAGCGGGCCGCCCCAGCCCACGTCAAGTCGTGCGATCCTCGAAATCAACTCCTGCGGGCCGCTCTCCGGACGCATAGCTCTGGTAAACATCAGGCCAAAAGTGTGTCCGGCCCGGTCCAGCCGGGAGATCATGGTGACCGTGCTGCCTGACGCCCCTGCCGAGTTCGCCGAACTGGACGACCTCAGCGCGGCGGCGTACGGGCACGCGGTGGAGCTGGGCCGCTTCGACGCCGGAGACATCGCCGAGCGGCTGTCCCTCACCCCGGCCGAGGTCGAACGTGCCCGACAGGTCCTGACCCGGCTGCGCCTGCTCCAGCCGATGCCCGGCGAGCCGGGTGTGCTCGTTCCCGTCGGGCCCGACGTGGCCGCCGCCGACCTGGTCGGGTCGGCCGAGCAGCGGATCCGTGACCTCCAGCAGGCCGTCACCGACGTGCGGGGCCGGTTGCTGTCCCTGAACCCCGCGTACTTCGAGGGACGGCGGCTGCGCAATCGGCTGGAGGCGTTCGACGTCATCGACGACGTCGACACCATCCAGTCGATGCTCGACCACCTCGGCTCGCGGTGCCGGCAGGAGATGTTCACCGTTCAGCCGGGCGGCGCGCGTCCGGGTGACGTCCTGGACGCGGCCCGCCGGTCGACGCTCGCCATCCGCTCCCGGGGCGTGCGCATCCGCACGATCTACCAGCACCCCGCACGCAGCGATCTCGCCACGCGCGCGTACGTGCGCGATGTGACGGCCGCGGGCGTCGAGGTCCGTACGGCGGACGAGGTCATCGACCGGATGATCGTGTACGACCGGGAGACGGTCTTCCTCCCCGCCCACCGGGGCCCGGGGCGGCCCCCGGGCGCGGCCGTGGTCCGGGAGCCGACCCTGGTGGCGTTCGTCTGCTCCGTCTTCGAGCATCTGTGGGACGGCGCGACGCCGTTCGTGCCGGAGTCGGCGAGGGCTCCGGCCACGGCCGACGACCTGCGCCGGTCGATCGTGCGGCTGATGGCGAACGGGTACAAGGACGAGGTGATAGCGCGCCGGCTGGGGATGTCGGTGCGCACCTGCCGCCGCCACATCTCGGAGATCACGGAGGAGCTGGAGGCGACGAGCCGCTTCCAGGCGGGGGTCAACGCGGCCCGGTCGGGACTGCTGGACGGCGGGGAACCGCACGGCTGAACCGGCCCCGGCCCCTGGTCCGGCACCGCGCCGCGCGCCCGTACGACCGGCCCCGTCCGCGCGGCGGCCGACTCCGCACGCCCGTCCGTACGGCATTCGTATGCCATCTGTACACCGCGCACCGGACGCCGCTACAACGGGTGCGGGCCCGGCTTTTCGGACCATGGATCCGGACCGCGCGGCGGGCGACCTCCGGGCCCGGCGGAGGCGGCGATGCGCAGGATCGCGATTGTCGGCGCGGGGCAGGCGGGGCTGCAACTGGCCCTGGGCCTCCGCGCCGGACGGCCAGGGGAGGGCCCGGGCCACGAGGTCACGTTGTACGCGGCCCGCCGGCCCGAGGTGATCCGGACCGGACGCGTGCTCTCCACACAGATGATGTTCGAGCCGGCGCTCGCTCTGGAACGCGCGGCCGGCCTGCACCTGTGGGAGGAGGAGACGCCGCGGCTGCGAGGAATGCGACTGACCGCCGCGAACCCGCCCGGCACGGCGGCCACGCACTTCACGGCGATGTTCGACGAACCGGCACGGTCCGTGGACCAGCGGGTGAAGACGGCACGCTGGCTGGAACTACTGGAGGAGCGCGGCGGCCGCGTGGAGTACGGGCCGGTGGAGCCGGAGCGACTGGAACGGATCGCCGCCGACCACGATCTGACCATCGTCGCCACCGGGCGCGGGCCGCTGTCGGAGATCTTCGCGCACGACGAGCGGCACAGCCCGTACGACCGTCCCCAGCGGATCCTGGCCGCGGCGTACGTCCACGGCATGGCGCAGCCACCGGGCGCGGGCGGCCCGGAGCTACGGATCAACCCCGTGGCGGACTGCGGTGAGTTCTTCACGATGGCGGGCACCACCGTGGGCGGGCCGTGCGGGATGTTGATGTGGGAGGCCCTGCCCGGCGGGCCGCTGGACTGCTGGCAGGACGACCCGGGCCCGGACGAGGTGGTCAAACGCTCGCTGGAACTACTGCGCAGCCACCTCCCCTGGGAGTACGAGCTGTGCGCGGGCGTGGAGCCGACCGACGCGGGCGCCGCGCTCACCGGCGCCGTCACCCCCACGGTCCGGCATCCCGTGGCACAGGTCGGGGCGGCTTCGTACGTGCTCGGCATGGCGGACGCGGTCGTCCTCAACGACCCGGTGGCCGGGCAGGGCGCCAACAGCGCGGCACGCTGCGCGGACGGCTACCTCCGCGCGATCCTCCACCACGGCGACCGGCCGTTCGACCGCACGTGGATGCGCCGGACGTTCGCCGCCTACTGGGAGCACGCCCGGCACGTGACAGCCTTCAGCAATATGCTCCTGGGCCCGCCGCCCGAGCATGTGGGGCGCGTGGTGGCCGCGGCGGCCGAACACCCGGAGGTGGCCCACCGGTACGTCAACGGCTACGCCGACCCGGCCGGCTTCCAGGGCTGGTTCATGGACGCCGATCGCGCGGACGCCTATCTGACGGCGGTGACGGGGCGGACGGCGCCGGGGGGAGTCTGAGCGCGCAGACGAGAGGGGGAGCGAAGGCTGAGATCGGGGCACTTCTCACGACGTTTTCCACAACGGAAAATCTACTGTTGCCGTTCCGGAAACTCCGTGCTTGAATTTCCGTCATGGAAACAGACGCGCACTCGCGGTCGTCCGGACCGCTCATGCCCTCGCGGGAGAGCGCCGCACGCTCCCTGGCGATGGCACAGGAAACCCGGGCGGCGATCGGATCGATCACGCCCGGCTTCTGGCACTCGGCCGTGCTGTCGGGCCTCCTGGCAGGGGTGTACCTGTCCAACCTGCTGCCCGACCCGCTGGATCTCATCGCCACGGCCGTCGTCTATACGGCCTTGATCACCTTCATCATCGTCCAGTCGCGCTCCAGCAGCGTCCGGCACCGGGTCGCCCCGCGCATGGGATGGGGCATGCTGGTCTGCGCCGCCGTGGGCCTGGTGTCCTACTGCACCGCCGCGTATCTGGAGGACCACGCCGGCATGCCGTGGATATGGGCTCCGGCGGCGCTGCTGGTCGGAGGAAGCATCCTGGTCATCGACCGCCGCTGCCGCAAGAAGGGCATACCCGCACCGTGACCGCTCCCGAAGACGGCTTCAACGAGACGATCCACGCGCCGAACCGCCTCAGGATCTGCGCCGCGCTCGATGCCGTCGAGGAGATCGAGTTCTCCACGGTCCGCGAGACGCTGGGAGTGAGCCCCTCCGTGCTCAGCAAACATGTGACGGTCCTGTGCGACGTCGGCTATGTGGAGCAGCGGCGGGCCGTGCGGGACACCCGCCAGCGGGTGTGGCTGCGGCTGACGAAGCAGGGGCGGGCGGCGTACCGCGCCCACCTCGCCGCACTGCGGGCGATCGTCAACGCGGACCTGACGGAGGGCTGAGCGGACGGAGCCCACCGAACGGACGGCGACCGCAGAGCGTATGGGGTCTGCAGAACGGACGGGTCCGCAGACGGGGTCCGCAGAACGGACGGGTCTACCGAACAGACAGGGGTCGCCGAGCGGACGAGGTCTGCCGAACAGACAAGGCCCGCCGAGCGGACGACGTCGGCCGAACGGACGGGGCCCAGGGCGCTTCACACGTCCGGATGCTCCATCACGCCCAAGTGCTCCAGCAGGACGTCTTTCAGCTCTCGTGCCGCGCGCGGGGGCGCGACGTCCTTGCGGTGGGCCACCGCGATCGTGCGCCGCATTTGGGTGCCCTCGAAGGGGGTGACACGCAGGCCCGACTGGGCGGCGACCATGCCGGGGACGACGGCCAGGCCGAGGCCGGCGCGGACGAAGCCGAGGACGGCGTCCATCTCGCCGCCCTCGACGGTGAAGACCGGTTCGAAGCCCGCGGCACGGCAGGCCGCGGTGGTGATCTCGCGGAGGTCGTAGCCGCGCCGGAACATCACCATCGGCAGGCCGGCCAGCTCGGCCACGCGCAGGGCGCGGCGCCGGGTGGGCGCGGGTGCGGAGGGTGAGGTGACGACGACCAGGTCCTCGCGGAGGAGTTCCGTGGTGGACAAGGCGGGGGCGCCGACGGCGAGGGGGGTGATGATCAGGGCGAGGTCGAGGCCGCCGCCGGCGAGGGTGCGGACGAGATCCTGGGAGCCGCCTTCGTCGACGACGAGTTCGATGCCCGGGTAGCGCGCGTGGTAGGTGCGCAGCACATCGGGGACCAGGCTGGCGCACAGGCTCGGCGGGGCGCCCAGGCGGACCCGGCCGCGTCGCAGCTGGACGACTTCCTCGACCTCACGGCGTGCGGTCTCGGTGTCGGCGAGGATCTGGCGGGCGAGAGGCAGCAGGGCCTCACCCGCGTCGGTGAGGGTGATGTTGCCCCGGGCGCGGTGGAAGAGCTCGGCGCCCAATTCCCGTTCGAGGGCGCGGATCTGCTGGGAGAGCGATGGCTGGGCGACGTGCAGGGTCTCTGCCGCGCGGGTGAAGTGGCGGACCTCGGCGAGGGTCGCGAAGTAGCGGAGCTGCTGAAACTGCACGTCGGCATCATAGATAGGGAGTGCCTATGGAAACGAGCTCGACCATGTCTTGGACGGATGGAGGTGACCGGTCCTAGCGTCAGGTGTCATGGCACCGGCGACCCGGACGGAGCGGCCTCCGTCCCCTGAACAGCCCCGATCCACCGAGCGGCCCGGGAACTCCCGGCGGTCGCGGACCGCCGAGCGGTCACGGACCTCGGGGCGGCCTCCGTCCCTCATCGGCGCGGTATGGCGGTCGACCGTCGGCAAGAAGGCGGTCATGGCGGCCACCGGCCTGATCATGCTGGCGTACCTGGTCGCCCACATGCTGGGCAATCTGAAGGTGTTCTTCGGGGCCGGGGAGTTCAATCACTACGGGCACTGGATCCGCACCATCGGGGAGCCGTTCCTGCACCACGAGTGGTTCCTGTGGATCGCGCGGACCGGCCTGACGGCCGCGGTGGTGCTGCACGGCGTGGCGGCGTACCAGCTCAGCCGACGCGACCGCGCCGCCCGCCCGAGGTCGTACGAGCGCAAGAGGCGGCGGGCGGGCTACGCCACCCGGACGATGCGGTGGGGCGGGGTGATCCTCGCGCTGTTCATCGTCTGGCACATCCTCGACCTGACCACCCTGACCGTGAATCCCCACGCAGAGGAGGGACGTCCGTACGAGAACCTGGTCGCGTCCTTCGACCGGCCGCCCGTCACCGCCCTCTACATCGTCGCGATGCTCGCCCTCGGCCTGCACATCCGGCACGGCTTCTGGAGTGCCGCGCGGACCCTGGGGGCGAACTCACCCCGGCTCGACCGGGTGTTCAAGGTGCTGGCCAATGGTCTGGCCGCGCTGCTGACCTGCGGTTTCATCGCCGTGCCCGTGGGCGTCATGAGTGGAGTCGTGAGCTGAGATGAACCACCCGTCCGAGTACCAGCACTACGTCGTCGGGGCGCCCGTCGTCGATACCAAGGCGCCCGACGGCCCGATCGCCGAGCGGTGGGACCGTCGGCGCTTCGAGGCGAAGCTGGTCAACCCCGCCAACCGCCGCAAGCAGACCGTCATCGTCGTCGGCACGGGGCTGGCCGGCGGCGCGGCCGGGGCGACGCTGGCCGAACAGGGCTACCAGGTCGTGCAGTTCTGCTACCAGGACTCACCGCGCCGGGCCCATTCGATCGCCGCGCAGGGTGGCATCAACGCCGCGAAGAACTACCGCAACGACGGTGACTCCGTCCACCGTCTCTTCTACGACACCGTCAAGGGCGGCGACTTCCGCGCCCGCGAGTCCAACGTCCACCGTCTCGCCCAGATCTCGGTCGAGATCATCGACCAGTGCGTGGCCCAAGGGGTGCCCTTCGCCCGTGAGTACGGCGGCCTGCTCGACACCCGTTCCTTCGGCGGTGTGCAGGTGTCGCGGACCTTCTACGCCCGGGGGCAGACGGGGCAGCAGCTGCTCCTGGGCGCGTACCAGGCACTCACCCGGCAGATCGCCGCCGGCCGTGTCGCCATGCACGCGCGCACCGAGATGCTCGACCTGATCGTCGTCGACGGGCGGGCGCGCGGCATCGTGGCGCGGGATCTGATCACCGGGCGGGTCAGCACCCACTTCGCCGATGCCGTGGTCCTCGCCTCCGGCGGCTACGGCAACGTCTTCTACCTGTCGACGAACGCCAAGAACTCCAACGCGACCGCCATCTGGCGGGCCCACCGTCGCGGCGCCTACTTCGCCAATCCCTGCTTCACCCAGATCCACCCCACCTGTATCCCGCGCTCCGGCGACCACCAGTCGAAGCTGACGCTGATGAGCGAATCGCTGCGCAACGACGGCCGGATCTGGGTGCCGAAGGCGCGGGGGGACAGCCGGCCGCCCGCCGCGATCCCGGAGGACGAGCGCGATTACTACCTGGAGCGCGTCTACCCCGCGTTCGGCAACCTCGTGCCGCGCGACATCGCCTCCCGGGCCGCGAAGAACGTCTGCGACGAGGGGCGCGGCGTCGGCCCCGGCGGACAGGGCGTCTACCTCGACTTCGCCGACGCCATCGCTCGGATGGGCCGCGAGGCGGTCGAGGAGAAGTACGGCAACCTCTTCGAGATGTACGAGCGGATCACCGCCGAGAATCCGTACGAGGTGCCGATGCGGATCTATCCGGCGATCCACTACACCATGGGCGGCCTGTGGGTGGACTACGACCTCCAGACCACCGTCCCCGGCCTCTTCGCCATCGGCGAGGCCAACTTCTCCGACCACGGCGCGAACCGGCTCGGCGCCTCCGCCCTGATGCAGGGCCTGGCCGACGGCTATTTCGTCCTGCCCGCCACCATCAACGACTATCTGGCCCGGCACCCGCACGACCCCGTCGCCCCCTCCCACCCGGCGGTGGCCGAGGCCGTCACGGAGGTGACCGGCCGGCTCGACCGGCTGCTGGCCAACGACGGCGACCGCACCCCCGACTCCTTCCACCGTGAGCTGGGCGAGCTGCTGTGGGACGAGTGCGGCATGTCCCGTACGGACGCGGGTCTGCGCAAGGCGCTGGAGCGGATCCCGTCGCTGCGGGAGGAGTTCTGGCGGCGGATCAAGGTGCCGGGTACGGGCGAGGAGCTCAATCAGTCGCTGGAGAAGGCGAACCGCGTCGTCGACCATCTGGAGCTCGCCGAGCTGATGTGCCTGGACGCGCTGCACCGCACGGAGTCGTGCGGCGGGCACTTCCGGGAGGAGAGCCGGACGCCGGAGGGCGAGGCGGCCCGCAAGGACGAGGAGTTCTCGTACGCGGCCGCCTGGGAGTTCACGGGGACGGGCGCGCCGCCCGTCCTCCACGAGGAAGACCTGCGTTTCGAGTACGTCCACCCCACCCAGCGGAGCTACGCGTGAACCTCACCCTGCACATCTGGCGCCAGCCGGGACCCGACGCGGCGGGTTCCATGACCACGTACGAGGTCGGCGGCATCTCCCCCGACATGTCGTTCCTGGAGATGCTCGACCACCTCAACGAGGAGCTGATCCTCGGCGGCGACCAGCCGGTCGCCTTCGACCACGACTGCCGCGAGGGCATCTGCGGCGCGTGCGGCATGGTCATCAACGGCCGGGCGCACGGCCCCGAGCGCACCACGGCCTGCCAGCTGCACATGCGGCACTTCTCCGACGGCGACACGATCGACGTCGAGCCGTGGCGGGCGGCGGCGTTCCCGGTGGTCAAGGACCTGGTCGTGGACCGCTCGGCCTTCGACCGGATCATCGGCGCGGGCGGCTACGTCTCCGTCCCCACCGGCGCCGCGCCCGAGGCCCACGCGACGCCCGTGCCCAAGCCGGTGGCCGACCTGGCCTTCGAGCACGCCGAGTGCATCGGCTGCGGCGCGTGCGTGGCCGCCTGCCCCAACGGCTCGGCGATGCTCTTCACCTCGGCCAAGGTCGTCCATCTGAACGTCCTGCCGCAGGGCGCCCCCGAGCGGGAGTCCCGGGTGCTGGACATGGTGACGACGATGGACGACCAGGGTTTCGGCGGCTGCACGAACACCGGCGAATGCGCCGTCGCCTGCCCGAAGGGCATACCCCTCCAGTCCATCGCCACGATGAACCGCGAATACCTCCGAGCCACCCTCAAGGCCCGCAAGCGGGACTGAGGACGTCAGCGCGCCCCGAAGACCTGGGTCCAGCGGGGGCCGCCCGGGGCGTGGTTGACGCCTACGCCGATTTCCTTGAAGGAGCAGTTGAGGATGTTCTTGCGGTGGCCGTCGCTGTGCATCCAGGAGTCCATGACGGCGGCCGCGTCCTGCTGGCCGTAGGCGATGTTCTCGCCGTAGGTGCTCCAGCGGTAGCCGGCGGCGGTGATGCGTTCGCCGGGGCCGGCGCCGTCGGGGTTGGTGTGGTTGAAGAAGCCGCGGGCGGCCATGTCGTCGGAGTGGCCCTGGGCCGCGCTGTCCAGGGTGCTGTTCTCGGTCACCGGGGAGCAGCCGGCCTTGGCGCGTTCGGCGTTGACCAGGGAGGTGACCTGCTGGCCCAGCGAGCCGCCGCCGGAGCCGCCGCGGACGGGGGCCTTGGGTGCCTTGGACGCGGGGCGGGCGGTCGTGGCGCTCGTCTCGGGGGCCGGGGAGTCGCTGCTGCGGCTCGCCTCGGGGGACGCGGAGGAGGAGGCCGACGCGGAGCCGCTCGGTTTCGCCGAGGCGCCGGCGGAGGCACTCGCGGAGGCCGACGGGGAGGAGTTCGACGGGAGCGGTGAGCGGCCGGCGTCCAGTGCCTTGACCCGGCTGGGCAGTTCCTCGCCGGCCTTGACGGACCGGTCCTCCTGGTCCTGGGAGTCGTCGAGGAAGTGGAGGCCGCCGACCACGCCGCCCGCGACGACGGCCAGTACGGCGGCCGCGCCCAGGGCCCGCTTCACGGGGCGCCCGCGACGGCCGGCCCGGTGACCGCCGCCCGGCGTCGCACGGTGGCCGC
>NZ_JAGGOL010000001.1 GCF_018614525.1 Streptomyces sp. ISL-11 | reverse complement strand
GGTCACCGGCGCGGCCGCACTCGGCCCAGCCTGCGCCGCAGGCGCGACCGGCTGAGCGGGCGCCGCAGGCGCGACCGCACCCGGCGGCGCGGCCGCCGTCTGGCCCGGCTTGTAGTCGGCGAAGAAGTCCCACCAGGCTCGGTCGACCGAGTTCGGGTCCTGGAGGTACTGCTGGTAGATCTCGTCGACGAGCCACTCATTGGAGCCGAAGACGTCCGCAGGGCTCTTGCCCTGCCCGTCTTGGCCGGTCGAGATGCTCGAGGTGTTGGGGGACTGTGGCGACACGGCGGCAACCGCCCTCTTCCGCTTCACAAGGTGATGGACAGCGGAAATAAAGGCTACGCCTGTCTGTGGGGTTGATGCAGGCCACCCGGCCCAGTCGTCGCGCAAGTCACATTCCCGGAGGGGTTTCGGGGCATGACTTGGCGGGAAACACACCGGGTTCCGCTGTCCGCGAGCCCATCAGGGTTCGCTTGAGCGTGCCCCGCACTCCCTCGAATGCGTGCTTCCGCCACCGACCCTACGTCAAAGCTGATCACGAGGTCCGCCCGGAAGAGTGACCTGTATGCGGCAGCCACGTGGGGATTCGGCCACTCCGATGCTCCCGCCGTGCAGATCGACCGCCCAGCGCGCGATCGCCAGGCCCAGGCCCGTACCGCCGTCGCTGCCCGGGCCCTGCTGCCCCGAGCCGCCGCGGTTGAAGCGCTCGAAGACCCGGTGCCGCTCCGCCTCCGGGATGCCCGGACCCTCGTCCAGCACCTCCAGGGCCAGCGACTGGGCGCCCTCGCCCCGCCGCGCCCGTACGGTCACCCGGCCGTGCGGCGGACTGTGCTTGACGGCGTTGTCCACCAGATTCGCCACCACCTGGTGCAGGCGCTCCGCGTCCGCGTGGGCCGTCAGCTCCGGCGGCGATACGTCCAGATGCAGATGGACGTCCTTGCGCGCGTGCGGGGAGGACCCCGAGCCATTGGCCATGCTCGCCTCCTTCAGCACGCCCGCCAGATACGGCCACACCTCGAAGCGGCGGGCGTGCAGCGGCACGACGCCGTTGTCCAGGCGGGACAGGTCCAGCAGCTGTTCCACCAGCCGGCCGAGCCGCTCGGTCTGGCGCAGCGCGGTGCGCATCGTCTCCGGATCGGCGGCCGAGACGCCGTCCACCACGTTCTCCAGCACCGCCCGCAGCCCCGCGATCGGGGTGCGCAGCTCGTGCGAGACATTGGCGACCAGCTCCTTGCGGTGGGTGTCCACCGCCTCCAGGTCGGCCGCCATCCGGTTGAAGGCGTTGGCCAGGTCACCGAACTCGTCGCGCCGCCCGGCCCCGACCCGCCGGGTGTAGTCACCCTGTGCCATCGACCGGGTGACCTCGGTCATCTCGTCCAGGGGCGCGGTCAGGCCGTGGGCCACGAACTGGGTTATCAGCAGCGAGGCGATGATCGAGAAGACCGTGATCACCCGCAGCTCGGTCGCCGAGTGGATCGCGACGAAGACCAGGAAGGTCGTTATCACCACCGAGCCGATGACCAGCGCGCCCAGCGCCGCCTTCACCGACCGGTAGGGGTCCAGTGGCCGCAGCGCCTCCCAGACCCGCCCGCCCAGCCCCGCCGGGGCCGCGGGCCGCTCCTGCGCGCGCTCGCCCTGTCCGGCGCCGCCGCCCGTACCGCCGCCGGTCATGCCGCCGGGGTCTCCAGCGCGTAGCCGACACCGTGGACCGTACGGATCCGCTCCGCGCCGATCTTCCGGCGCAGGGCCTTGATGTGGCTGTCCACGGTGCGGGTGCCCGAGGCGTCCGCCCAGTCCCACACCTCAGCGAGCAGCTGCTCGCGGGAGAGGACGGCGCGCGGGGTGTTCGCCAGACAGACCAGCAGGTCGAACTCGGTCGGCGTCAGGTGCACGTCCTCGCCGCGCACCCGCACCCGCCGCTGCGCGTGGTCGATCTCCAGCTCGCCCAGCCGCAGGATGCCGGTGCGCGGGGTGTGCGCGGCGAGCGCCGCCCGCTCCACGCGTCTGAGCAGGACGTGCACCCGGGCCGCCAGCTCGCGCATGGAGAACGGCTTGGTCATGTAGTCGTCCGCGCCCACGCCCAGCCCGACCAACATGTCGGTCTCGTCGTCGCGCGCGGTCAGCATCAGGACGGGCACCGGCCGCTGCGCCTGCACCCGGCGGCAGACCTCCAGGCCGTCGAAGCCCGGCAGCATCACGTCCAGGACCAGCAGGTCCGGCTGCCACGCGTCGGCGGCGTCCACGGCCGCGGGGCCGTCGCCGGCGGTCCGCACCTGGAACCCCTCGGCCCGCAGCCGGGCCGCGATGGCGTCGACGATGGTCCGGTCGTCCTCGACGACGAGGACCCGTCGCTGAGCCCCGGCGGAGGCTGCGGCACCGCTCGGGCCGATGTGTGTCTGCTCCATAGCGCCCCGCCCCTAGCGTCTTCCCGTAGCGTGCTTCTCTACAGTCCTGCAGGTGTGGCAAGCAGAGTACGGGCAGGTGGCAGGGGACGGCTACGCGGCACGGAGCGCGAGGTGCACCACGTCCGGGACGCCCCGGGCAACGGTGATCTCTTCCGTCCGTACCCCTTCGAACCCGGCATTCCGGAGGGCTTCCTCGAACTCCTGGGACGGCTGCGCGGACCACACGGCCAGCACGCCGCCGGGCGTCAGCCGCGCGCGGCACGCCGCGAGGCCGGTGGGGGAGTAGAGGCCGTCGTTGTCGTCCGTGACGGTCCAGCCGGGGCCGTTGTCGATGTCCAGGCACAGCGCGTCGTGGCGGTCCGTGGCCGTCCGGACGTGGGTGACCAGGTCGGCGTGGAGGATCTCGGTGCGCGGGTCGGCGAGCGCGGCCCCCGAGAACGCGTCCAGCGGGCCGTCGCGGTGCCAGTCGATCACCGCCGCCTCCCGCTCGACGACGGTGATCCGGCCCCAGCGTGGCTCGGCCGCCGCCCGGGCGAGCGAGAAGCCGACGCCGAGGCCGCCGATCAGCACGGACGGCTGCTCGCGGCCGACCGGCAGGGCGGCGAGCGCCGCGTCGATCAGCAGGCGCTCGGACCGGCCGTCGGAGGTGTCCATCAGGAAGCAGCCGTTGGCGATGATCTCGAAGATCTCACCCCGACGGCGGAGCGCGACCTCCCCGTAGGGGCCCTCACGGCGTTCCAGGGTGACGGGGGAGTCCTCGGCGGACGAGCCGGGCAGCGGGGGGCGAAGGGGCTGGGCGGGCGACTCGAACCGGACATCTCGGGTGGTCATGACAGAGCCTCCGGGGATCGGTTTACTCGGCGGACGCATCGGATGGGAGCGGGGTTGAGGGCCGTGACGGGAGTCACGCCCAGAGGTTGAATTGCCGGGCCTCCGTGGACCTTAATGTTGCGAGGACGGGCGAGGTTCCCACCGCCCGGAGCCGTTGGGGGCCCGCGAGGAAGGGGCTTGGCCGAGTGACTGTGGTTGACCCCGCCGACGCGCGGTCCACCGGTGCCCGCAGACCCGGCGGGCAACCGCCGTCCCCTCCCGCCGGACGCGGCCCGTTCGCCCGCCTCGCCCGGCCGTGGCGGCTGCTCCCCACCCCCACCCGTACGCCCTTCGCGTTCGTCTACGGACTGGTCCTGCTGGCCACCGCCGTCTACACCGACCTCGGCGACCCGGACACCGTCGACCAGCTCCTGCGCGACTCCAGCACCGACGCCGCGCACCTGGCCGAGCAGCCCCTCCTCGTCCTCGTCGCCAGCGCCCTGTGGGTGGCCGGCGGCCTGTACTCCCTCTACGGCCTGCTCTTCGCCGTCGTCGTCAGCGCCCTGGAACGCCGGGTCGGCGGCGCCCGTACGGCCGGTGTCTTCCTCCTCGGCCACGTCCTCGCCACCCTCGCCACCGAGCTGCCCGTGGCCGGTGCCGTGGCGGCCGGCCGGCTGCCGGAGGCGTCGCTGCACCGCCTCGACTACGGCATCAGCTTCGGCGTCATGTCCTGCATCGGCGCGCTCGCCGGGCTGCTGCCGCGCAGGTCGGGCCGGGCCGTCCTCGGCCTGGCCGTCCTGATGTGCGCACAGGACCTGGTCGAGTTCGCCGACCCGCTCGCCAGCTGGGGCCATCCGATCGCCCTGCTCACCGGCGTCGCCTGCTGCCCGCTCGTCCGTGACGGGCGGGGCGCGGCCCGGCGGGGTTCAGCGGACGGTGCCGTCCCAGCTCCACTCACCGCGCCGTTCGTGCCCGGGCAGCGCGGCCCGGCCGGCGCACCACAACAGGGTGGCGGCGGGGGCGTGTCCGCCCGGGGCGCCGGGGAAGAGGCGCGCGACGACGGGCGCGCAGAGCTCGTCGGGCGGGCTCCAGGCGAGCCCGAGGCCGAGCGTGACGTCGTGGGTGTGCACGACGGTCTCCAGCACGCCCATGGCGGCGAAGCCGGGCCCGTCGGAGTGGCCCCACGGGTGCCAGGCCCGGTCGCCGGCGTCCGCGCCGCGGACGGTGGCGGCGAGCAGCGCCGCGGCGATGCGGATGCCCTCCAGGCGGGCCGGTAGCGGCGCCTCGGGGTCCAGCGAGGCGAACAGCGCGATGTAGCGGTCGGCGGGCCGCGCGGTGAGCAGGCCGGCGTAACCGATCAGGCCCAGGGCCAGGTGGTCGAGGGTCGCGTGGCAGGACCAGTCGAGGTCCCCGGCGGGCCGCGTCCAGTCGCCGTCCCCGCCCGCCGCGAGCACTGCGGTGCCCAGCTCCGCGGCCTCCGTCACCAGCGCCGGCCAGTCCTGCCCGGTGAGTCCCGCGTTCATGCCCGGCCCCCGTCCCGTACGGCCTCGATCAGGCGTGCGTAGCTGTCGCCGCCGTGGCCGTCGGCCACCGCCCGCTCGGTGACCCTCTTCAGCAGCGCCGGCAGCCCGACGTCCAGGCCGCGCTCCTCGCTCGCGTGCAGCAGGTGGTCCATCGTCGCGAGGTGGATGTCGAGGGTGGCGTCATCGCCGGGGTAGTGGCCCTCGTCGATCTGCGGCGCGTACGTGCTCATGAACCCGCCGACGGCCGTCAGCCAGCGGACCGCGACCGGTGTGAACGCCGTGGCGTCGACCTTGTCCGCGCCCGTCAGGGCCGTCCCGTGCAGCCACCCGCTCAGGGCCGACCACATCAGGCCGAGCAGCGCCGTGTCGTACAGCGATGCCAGCCCCGGGTCGGCGCCGAGGTCCACCGGGTCGCCGAGCTCGGCCAGGACGGCCCGGTGGGCGGCGAAGGCAGCCGGGGAGCCGCTGTAGAGCAGCATGTACGCCGGGTTCCCGATGCCGGGCGGGGTCGTCATGATCGCGCCGTCGAGGTAGCCGGCGCCGTGCCCGGCCGCCCAGGCGGCCGTCTCGCGGGCCGCCTCGGGCGACCCGGACGTCAGGTTGACCAGCGTCCGCCCCGCCAGCAGGCCGGCCACCGGTTCGAGAACGGCGTGGACGTCGTCGTACGTCGTCACGCAGACCACGATCAGCTCGCTCGCCTCGACGGCCTCGCGGGGCGACGCGGCGCGGACGGCTCCCCGTTCGACGAGGGCGTCGGCCCTGGCGGCCGAGCGGTTCCAGACGGTGGTCGGCAGGCCGGCCGCCAGGAACGCGCCGGCCAGGGCGGAGCCCATCCGGCCGAGGCCGAGAACGGTGACAGTCATGGGTGGTTCTCCCCGTGTGCGGCGGAAGTGGATCAGGTGAGGACCACGCTCGCACCGGCCGCGGGCCCCCGACAGCGGCAGGACTGCCGACTGCCGAACCATTCCTGCCAGCCTTTCCGCCGGCCCGCCTAGGCTTTCGATCATGAGCGCTGGTTCCGTGGCCGTGGCCGTGATCGACGACGATGTCCCCTTCTGGGACCTGTACGAGCTGGGGGTCGTCTGCACGGTCTTCGGCATCCCGCACCACGACCTGGCCGACCCCTGGTACGACCTGCGGCTGTGCGCGGTGGGCGGCACGGGGGCGCCCCCGCCTGCCGCCGCCGGCTTCGGGCTGCGCACCCCGTACGGGCCGGAGGGCCTGGTCGGTGCGGACACCGTGATCGTCCCCTCGGTGCCCGAGGCGTGCGTCGAGGGCGGCCGGGAGCTGCCGCCCGAGCTCCTCGGCGCGCTGCGCGCGGCCGCCGACGCGGGCGCCCGCATGGTCTCCCTGTGCGCCGGGGCCTTCGCCCTCGCCGAGGCGGGCATCCTCGACGGCCGCCGGGCCACCTGCCACTGGATGCACACCGAGGAACTCGCCCGCCGTCACCCGGCCGTCGACGTCGACGACTCGGTCCTCTACGTGGACGATGGCGACGTCCTCACCAGCGCCGGCGTCACCGCGGGGCTCGACCTGTGCCTGCACCTGGTCCGCAACGACCTCGGGGCGCGCGCCGCCAACCAGCTCGCCCGCCGCCTGGTCGTCCCCGCGCACCGCCCCGGCGGTCAGGCCCAGTTCGTGGACGTGTCGGTGCCCCCGGTCGGCGACGACGGGCTCGCCCCCGTACTCCAGTGGGCCACCGAACACCTCGACCGGCCGCTGACCGTCGGGGAACTGGCGGCGCGCGCCGGGATGAGCCCGCGGACGTTCTTCCGGCGCCTGCACGGCGCCACCGGCACCACGCCGCTGAAGTGGCTGCTCGACCAGCGGCTGGCCCGCGCCCAGGAGCTGCTGGAGTCGACCCGGCTGCCCGTCGAGCGGATCAGCGAGCGCTGCGGCCTGGGATCGGCGGCCAATCTGCGCCGCCACTTCGCGGTCCACTTCGGTGTGACGCCCTCGGACTACCGGCGGGCGTTCCCGGCGGCGGCCTGATCACCCCCTGCCGCGCCGCTCGGCCTCCGGTGATCGCTCAGAGCGAACAACGGAGGGGGAACATCCCGGAGCGGCCAAGCATTGAGTCGGCATAGCTCAACTTGCCTGCCGAAGGGGAGATCATGGCTTCCACGTCCACACCGCTCACCCTGCCCGTGCTGCCCCTCGACGACGAGGTCGTACTGCCCGGCATGGTGGTCCCTCTCGACCTCTCCGACGCCGAGGTACGGGCCGCGGTCGAGGCCGCCCAGGCCGCCGCCACCGGGGACGACAAGCCGCGGGTGCTGCTGGTGCCCCGGGTGGAGGGTGCGTACGCGGGCACCGGCACCCTCGGCCGCGTCGAGCAGGTCGGCCGGCTCTCCGACGGCGACCCCGGCGCGCTGATCCGCGGCCTCGCCCGCGTCCGCATCGGCGCCGGGACGACCGGGCCCGGTGCCGCGCTGTGGGTCGAGGGCACCCGCACCGAGGACGTCGCCCCCGATCCGCTGCCCGGCGCCGTCGCCGAGCTGATGAAGGAGTACAAGGCGCTGGCCACCAGCTGGCTCCGCAAGCGCGGCGCCTGGCAGGTCGTGGACCGCGTCCAGCAGATCGACGACGTCGGGCAGCTCGCCGACAACTCCGGCTACTCTCCCTTCCTCACCGTCGCCCAGCGCGTCGAGCTCCTGGAGACCGCCGACCCGGTGGCCCGCCTCAGGCTCGCCGTGAAGTGGCTCGGCGACCACCTCGCCGAACAGGACGTCGCCGAGTCCATCGCCAAGGACGTCCAGGAGGGCGTCGACAAGCAGCAGCGCGAATTCCTCCTGCGCCGCCAGCTGGAGGCCGTCCGCAAGGAGCTCGCCGGGCTCAACGGCGACCCGGACGGCGAGTCCGACGACTACCGCGTCCGCGTCGAGTCCGCCGGCCTGCCGGAGAAGGTCCGCGAAGCGGCCCTGAAGGAGGTCGAGAAGCTGGAGCGCGCCTCCGACCAGAGCCCGGAGGGCGGCTGGATCCGCACCTGGCTGGACACCGTCCTGGAGCTCCCCTGGAACGAGCGCACCGAGGACGCGTACGACATCCCGGGCGCCAAGACCGTCCTCGACGCGGACCACGCGGGCCTGGAGGACGTCAAGGAACGGATCACCGAGTACCTGGCGGTGCGCAAGCGGCGCGCCGACCGGGGGCTGGGCGTCGTCGGCGGCCGGCGCGGGGGCGCGGTGCTCGCCCTCGTAGGGCCGCCAGGTGTCGGAAAGACCAGCCTGGGACAGAGTGTGGCCCGCGCGATGGGCCGCGAGTTCGTCCGGGTCGCCCTCGGCGGCGTCCGCGACGAGGCGGAGATCCGCGGCCACCGCCGTACGTACGTGGGCGCCCTGCCCGGCCGGATCGTACGGGCGATCAAGGAGGCCGGCTCGATGAACCCGGTCGTCCTCCTCGACGAGATCGACAAGGTCGGCTCCGACTTCCGCGGCGACCCGGCGGCCGCCCTCCTGGAGGTCCTGGACCCGGCACAGAACCACACCTTCCGGGACCACTACCTGGAGGTGGAACTGGACCTGTCGGACGTGGTCTTCCTGGCGACGGCGAACGTCCTGGAGTCGATCCCGGAGCCCCTCCTGGACCGCATGGAACTCGTCCGCCTCGACGGCTACACCGAGGACGAGAAGGTCGTCATCGCCCGCGACCACCTGCTGCCCCGGCAGCTGGAGCGCGCCGGCCTGGAGGGCGACGAGGTGACCGTCGAGGAGGAGTCCCTGCGCAAGCTGGCGGGCGAGTACACCCGCGAGGCGGGCGTACGGACCCTGGAGCGCGCCCTGGCCCGGCTGCTGCGCAAGGTGGCGGCCCAGCACGAACTCGGCGAGCGCGAACTGCCCGTGACGCTCGGCGCCGACGACCTGCGCACCCTCATCGGGCGCCCCCACCACACCCCCGAGTCCGCCCAGGACCCGGCCGAACGCCGCACGTCGGTGCCGGGCGTGGCCACGGGCCTCGCGGTCACGGGAGCGGGCGGTGACGTGCTCTTCGTCGAGGCGTCCCTGGCCGACCCGGAGACGGGCGGCGCGGGCCTGACCCTGACCGGCCAGCTGGGCGACGTGATGAAGGAGTCGGCACAGATCGCGCTGTCCTTCCTCCGCTCCCACGGCGCCGAACTGGAGCTTTCCGTGGGCGACTTCAAGGAACGCGGCATCCACCTGCACGTCCCCGCGGGCGCGGTCCCCAAGGACGGCCCGAGCGCGGGCGTCACGATGACGACCGCCCTGGCCTCCCTCCTCTCCGGCCGCCGGGTCCGCCCGGACGTCGCCATGACGGGCGAGGTGTCCCTGACCGGCCGCGTCCTGCCCATCGGCGGCGTCAAGCAGAAGCTCCTGGCGGCCCACCGCGCCGGCATCACGACCGTCGTGATCCCCAAGCGGAACGAGCCGGACCTGGACGACGTACCGGCGGAGATCCTCTCGAAGCTGGAGGTCCACCCGGTGTCGGACGTCCGGCAGGTCCTGGAGCTGGCACTGGAGCCGGCGTCGGCTTCGGCGTCGACCGGGGTGCGGGTGGCGGCGTAGCCGCGGGTTCCGGGTTTCGCCCCCACGCCGGTACGGGTGGGGGCGAGGTCAGGTCGTTTCGCCGGGCTGGGAAACGCCGGGAGATGGGGCGTACTGAGCCACCCCCTCGCCCAGCGACCAGTCGATCGACTCGTTCTCCGTCAGCACGATGAACACGTTGCGCGGTTCGGTTCCCGCGTATTCCTGAGCGAGTTCCGCGATCCGCCGGTACAGCGCCCGCTTCCGCTCGGGCGGGCGTCCGGAGCGCATGGTGATCGATACGTACACGATGTCGTCGTCGCGGTGCACGCCGAAGTAGTCGTCGTAGTGCAGCGTGCCGCTGATGCCGTCATGGCCGGCCAGGATCTGAAACCGGTCGTCAGGTGGAAAGCCGATCGTCTCGACCAGGGCGTCGTGCACTGCGCGACCGAGCGCTTCGAGCCTTCCACGGGTGGCTCTCAACGCGTCGATGCGAACAAGCGGCATGTCGGCGTGTCCCTTCTTTGAGCTGCGTCGGACCGGCGGCAGGTCAGCTGCTGGCGCCGCCGCACCGACGGCATCCGCCACGGGGGTTCACGCCATGCGGCCGCGCCGGCATCACTGATGAGCCGTCCCCCCGGTCGTGATCGTACATACTAGTAGGTACAGAATCTCTCGGCGCCCACGCCGGACACTCTCCTTGAGGGGCCATCAACGGCTCGACAGGTGTTTCGAACAAACGGCTTGAGAGCTGCCCCAACTCGCGTTGGCGTTCACGTGGCGTGTCCCAGGTCCTAGCCTGCGGCTCCAGTCGGTGTGCCGGCGAGTTCCTACGATGTCGTCGCGGCTCAGCCGAGCTGAAGCGCTACGTTCTTCTCGACACACAGACGCAGGACCAGCGCCTGTCCGACGGGTCGCCAGACCGATGCGGTGCCGGCCTGGCGCCTCGTGGCCCAGAAGGTCTCTGCCCGACCTGAGACCATCGCTGCATGACCGGCGCACAACTACCCGCAGGGTGGAACCTTCAGCAGATCCGAGACGTGTCTGGAGACCAAGAGGCCATCCCGCTCCACACTGGCCGGACCGTGACCTGGTGTGTCTCTCCAGCGGCGGAAGAGGTAATACGTCCCGCGATCGTGCTGGGGTTCCATGGCCTGTGTCTCGTGCGGCCCGTCAATGACACGGAGTGGTACATGGGCAGTCTGAACGATGACGGCAGCATCGACTGCTGGGCGACCTACGACGACCTCTACGAGGCATTGCGCGGATTGTGAGACGGCGCCCCACCGAGTGGTGAGAGGTCACCTGCCCCCGCAGAACGAAACGTTCCTAGCGCTGCGGACAAGCCCTACCCTCGACGGTCGAGGCCGCCGGCCTTGCCGGTGGAGAGGGGCAGTCGCAGGACGTGGGCGCTGGTCGTGAGAGCGGCGTCGGGGAGGTCGCTCTCGCGTATGAGCAAACTTCCAGCCGAGCGGGCGAGTTCTATGCACTCGTTACCGTCCGTCGAGAACGAGGATTTTTGCCAGGTGGCCTCAGCCATCTCGAACCTCCGAGGGGTGGTGGGTTCGGCGGTCCAGGCCGTCGGCTTTGGCGCTCGCGATAAGCGCCCGCAAGGCTCGGGTGCTGGTTCTGAGGGCGATGCCGGGGAGGTCACTCTCCCGCATCATGATGGCGGCGTCGACGGAGGCCAGTTCGAGACAGTCCTGGTTGTCGTCGGCTCCCGAGTACGAGGACTTGTGCCAGATGGTCTCAGCCACTTCGGCCCTCCGAGACAGTCAGGCTCTCTGGTCGAATCCACCGCGTTTGGCCGCGGTGATGAGGGATCGCAGCGTGGTCGGCCCGGCCTTTATGATCACGCTGGGGTCGTCGCTCTCGCGTATGAGGATGCCGCTGCCGGATGCCGCCAGCTCAAGGCAGTTGCTGCCCTCGGCATCCGTTGAGAACGAGGATTTGCGCCACTGACAGTTCACGGTTTCCACGCCTTCACGCTTGTCGTGCCACATCGACGATGAAGTCCCGCGACTGCTCCGGGCGGAGGGATCTTTCCTCGGTACGGTCCAGAGCGGCGCGATAGTTGGTAAGCCTTGACTCCGCGTCAAGGAATGCGGATCCCATCGGCGTGTCCGTCTGCACGGTGTCGAGCTGGGGGACCGGCCCGTACACATAGAGAGTCGAACCTCCGGCGTGAGGAAAGCCGCCGACCGCGAAGGGGATGACTCGGACGGTGATGTTATCTCGCTCGGATTGTTCCAGGAGATAGTCCAGCTGTGCTCGCGCCACCTTCGGTCCGCCGAACTGCATGCGCAACGCAGCTTCGTGAATCAGGAACACGCAGTGCGGTGGCTGGTCTCTGTCCAATACGTCGCGGCGCCTCAATCGGTAGGACAGTCTGCGCCGCAGTGTGGCCGGGCTGAGTGCCGGCACGGCTTCCTCGAAGACGGCTCGGGCGTAGTCCTCGGACTGAAGCAGGCCGGGCATGTGCATGATCTGAACGGCTCGGAAAGCGACGCCGTGGTGCTCCAGCTCGGCAAGGTCGAGCGCCCCGCTGGACAGGGAGCCGTGGTAGTCGTCCCACCATCCCTTGTCCCGCTCGTCGGCCATTGAGGCCAGAGCCTCCACGTACGCGGCGTCCGGGCACCCGTAATTGGCGGCCCAGGACCGTACACGTTCACCGCTCACGCCGAAGCGTCCCGACTCGGTGTTGCTGATGCTGGTCCGGTCGGTACCCAGCAGCTCCGCTGCCTGCGTGACCGGGAGGCCGGCCTGCTCGCGCATCTTACGGAGCTCCGCGCCCAGCCGTCGTTGACGGGCGGTCGGGGCCTTTCTCGGTGGCATGGAGGTCCTCTCTTGTCGCGTCTCAGTGTGGACCGTGACCTGAGGGCGGTCCACCTCGTTCCATCAGTTAGCCGATTGGGTCTCACTAGTGAGACCCATGCTCTACCGTCTTGATGGTTGTCATCAAGTCGGCTTACCAGCAAGGCAGTTGCGGCTTTTCGGGCAAGTGGGCGCCGAGGCTCGGGATCACGCTGGGAGCGAAGTCATGCGTACGGAAACGCACGGAGGTCCCCGTCGAAGCCAGGTTGGCGAAGCCGCCGACACCTACCAACTGTCCGCGCCCGCCGTGCGGAGTTCCGCCCGGGTGGTGAGGGAGTTCGTCGCCGCCGCGCTGGCCGCCTCAGGGCATCGTGGCGTGATCGATGACGCCAGGATCTGCGTCTCCGACGCGGTCGCGAACGTCGTACAGCACGCGAACGTCCCCGTGCTGGCCGTGGAAGTGATCGCGTACTGGGACCGGGTGGTCATCGCCGTGCGGGACGACGACCTGGCGGGGCAGCCCGCGCCGAGGGCGGCGCGGCTGGACGACGAAGGCGGGCGAGGGCTGATGCTCATCGGACGGCTCGCGCACAGGTGGGGAGTCATGTGGCTGTGGGACGAGACGCCGCATCCGGATCCGGAGCCGGTCGGGAAGCGCGTGTGGTTCGAGCTGAGGAACGCCGCGCAGGGACCTCCCGGCATGGCCCTGGCAAGCTGATCGCCATGAACGATCGTCACCGCGCTGACGTCGTCCGCCGTCGTGGTCGCGGTGCGGCAGAGGCGCAGCCTCCGCCGTACGGGGGAAGCCGCGGTACTCCGCGTGGAGTGAGGGGCGGTACGCGGCTCACCCCGGGAGCGGAGGCATCTCGCCCCGGCGAGCGACGCGCGGGGCGCGGCCGTTGGCGAGGATCTCGGTGGAACCTTCCGTTGCACCTCGATCGGAGAATCACCGTGAACAAGACAGCCCTTCGGGCAGCCACCCTCCTCGCGCTGATCGCCGCGACGGCCGCCACGACACCGGCGGTGGCCGGCGCGACGACGGCGGAGTCGCCAGCCAGGAGCGGGACGGTCGCCACGACGACCGCCGCCATCAAGGGCTGGGGGCGCATGGACTTCCCCGCCGCCGGCAACGACATCCAGGTGACCATGGACGCCCACGGCACGTACACCGAGCGGAGTCCGGTCTTCCCCACGAAGGCGTGGGGCACGTTCCGCGTGTACCACCGCGCCGAGATGCCGGACGGCAAGACGATGGTCAACTGGGGTGACTTCAAGGTCGATTGCCTGACGGCCGGCGGCCCCCAACGCCACCGTGACCGGAACGCTCGTCCGCGCCACCCCCGGTGGTCCCTGGCAGAAGCTGGCCGAGCGGCACGCCCGCATGGGCGTGAGCTTCTACGTCGCGGGCAAGGACGGCGGTCCGAGCCGCATCGGACTGTCGGGGATGAAGGAGGACGCGCCGCCGCTGACGAAGTGCATGGCGCCGGCCCCGGACGCCAAGGTCATGGCCGGTGGGTACGTACTGAAGGGCAAGGGACCGCTGGGCTAGTGCTGTGACCGGGAAGGTTCGCCGGGTTGGCCGTTGGGGCGGTTGGATGGGCGGTGACGTCCGTTCCGACCGCTGGAGGTGTGGTGGCCGAGCCTGTACGGGTGCGCAGACTGACCGATCAGGAAGGGCAGAAGCTGCAGCAGATCATCCGCCGGGGCAGTACCAGTCCGGTGCGCTACCGGCGGGCGATGATGCTGCTGGCGTCCGCCGGCGGTAACCGTGTTCCGGTGATCGCCCAGCTGGTGCAGGCCGATGAGGACACGGTGAGGGAGGTGATCAACCGGTTCAAGGAGATCGGTCCGGCCTGCCTGGACCCTCGATGGGCGGGAGGCGGTCCCCGCCTGCTCACCCCTGACGACGAGGCAAGGAATGCCCCCGCAGCCGCAGCGAGAAAGGCATCCGCTGGGGCGAACGCCCCCTTGCAGCCGCAGCCTGACCAGCCCTGCGAACCTATGCGGTCCATGAGGTCACAGCACTCGAGCAACCCAGCCATCGGTCGCGCTTGTCCGGTCGAGAAGCGGCGGAAGATGTCCACGTGGTAGGGCTATGCATGCCCCCGTACCCGGTGCCGCTTTGTGTACGACCATGCCACCGCGGCCATCAGGGCTGGGATGGCGAACAGCGGGGCGAAGACGACGCCCCATACGGTCTGTGCCGTACCACTCGACACGTACGTCTGGCTCTCGACGGTGAAAGCGACCACGAGTTGCCATAGTGCCACCAGGACCAGGACCACCGAGGCGATCCAGGCCAGTGTGGCCAGGGCCCGGGGGCGCAGTGGCCGCCACCGGTCGCTTACGAGCAACAGCGGAAGCAAAGCGGCCAGCTCGGCAAAGACGGTGAGGCCGACGACGTATGCGATGCCCCAGCCCGGGATGTCGAAGACGTCGCGCAGCACCTGATCGCTGTAGCCCACGTACACACCGGATGCCATGGCGATGCGCCACAGGCCGGACGGAACTGCGCACAGAGCGATGGCGTGGGCGGCGCGACGAGCCCAGACGGGCCGCGGGCGCGGAGGTGGGGAGAGGAGCGGGGGCTGTGGTCATGACGTACATGCTGGTCCTGGACATGGCAGCCGCGCGTCAACCGCTACGGCGCACCGTCCCCCCCTGCGGAGGAAGGCGCGCCCGCTGGCGAAGACCTGAGGAGGACTCAATCGCCGGAGAGGCTAGGTTGTCCAACCGTCCAGCTGATCGACGACATCGCGGCCAACCCCGGTGAACGTTCACGGTCACAGCACTAGCGCGGGGGGCTCTCATGCGGCGGCCGGGGGAAAGGCGGCCCCGCTGGCAGCCGCCGCATCGGCCCCCCGCATGCCCAGGTAATTCGATGGCGCGCACCGAACGGCTCGCCCACCCTGGTCACCGTGGAAGAAGAAGAACCCAAGCACCGGATCCGCGCGCTCCATACGGCCTCCACGGTCACCGTCTACCAGGCGTACGCGCCGGAGATCGGCCTGCCCGCCGCCCGGCAAGGCCGCTTTCCGGCGTCCTGGAAGCGGGATCGGATGACGTGGATCAAGCCGTCCTTCCTGTGGATGATGTATCGCTGCGGCTGGGGTGCCAAGGAGGGCCAGCAGACCGTCCTCGCCGTCGAGATCGCCCGCGACGGCTTCGACTGGGCGCTGGAACACGCCTGCCTGTCCCACTACGAGCACGGGCTGCACCCCGACCAGCAAGCCTGGAAGCGGGAGTTGAAGCGAGCCCCCGCGCGGGTCCAATGGGACCCCGAGAGGGACCTGAACCTACGGCCGCTTCCCCACCGCTCACTGCAACTCGGTCTCACGGGCGAAGCCGCACGCCGCTACGCGGACGAGTGGACGGTCTCCATCACCGACATCACCGCTCTCGCGCACCGGATCCACGCCCACGTACGGGACGGGGACCTGGATGCCGCCCGCCGGCTGCTGCCCAGGGAACGCCCCTACCCCGTGCGCGACGGCCTCCTGGACCACCTGCGCCGATAGCGAGCCCGCTGCCCGCCCGACGCTCCCGCCCATGGAACTCGGGGTTCCGGCCGCGGTCGGGGCGATCGCCAACGCCTACGCGCGTGCCACGGGCACCCGCCCCCGGCGCTTTCCGGTCAACTTCGACGTCGACTGCACCAGCCACCTGGGCGGCGAGGCCGTCAGGCCCTGCGTCGTGCCGGTCGCGGAGGCGGCCGACCGCGAGGTCACCACCATCGAGGGCCTCGCCTGCGGCGACCGCCCGCACCCCGTGCAGGAGGCGTAGCTGGAGCAGGACGTCACCCAGTGCGGCTACTGCCGGCCCCGCCAGATCATGGCCGCCGTCGCCCCCCTGAAGCGCACGAAGAATCCGACGGACGCGGACATCGACGCGATCGCCAATGCGTGCCGGTGCGGTACGTACTTCCGTATACGGGAGGGCGATACGGAGCGCGGCGGAGAGGATGGGGTGACGCGCGGCGTGGTACGGGCGCGTGCCCGTTTGCCGTACGTATCGTTGTACTACCCGGCTGCACGCATTCGCGGGCAGCGGGGAGGAGCGCAGGATGACCATCGAACTGACCGACAGGATAGTGATGGCCGACAGCGACGAGCTCAGCCTGGACGCGATGTTCGACTGGCTGGAGCGGATGCCCGTCCCCGAGGGCTACAAGGTAGAGATCGTCGAGGGGGCCATCTACATGTCGCCGCAGCGGGACAACCACTGGGACGTCATCGCTGACATCTACGAACAGCTGCGAACCAAGTACCCGAGGCGGCGCGTCAAATCCGATGTCCGCATCGACTTCCCCGGCCGTCTGAACGGCTTCGCCTGCGATGTGGTCGCCCTGAAGGAGGGGGCGGTCAAGGACGCGAAGGGCCATTGGCAATACGGGGACATCGAGTTCATCGCCGAGGTGATCTCCAAAGACACCGCGCGGAACGACTACGGCCCCAAGAAGGACGCTTACGCTCTCGCAGAGGTGCCCGTCTACCTCATCGTGGATCCGTACGCCGGCCAGTGCCTGCTCTTCACGGAGCCCAAGGACGGCACCTATCGCTGCGGTCCGGCGATCAAGTTCGGTGACCCCATCGACCTCACCGACACCGTCGTCGGCCTGACCCTCGCCACCGAGGACCTCCTCCGCGACTGAACGCGAGCTCCATTCGGCCGAAAGCCGTCCCTGGGCCCCGACGCCCCATTGATCCCCTCCCGCCCCGCCGATTGCATGACCTCCGACCACAGATGTTCCGGCAGGTACGGAGGGGGAACCTTGCGTAAGTCCAGAGCACGTTCAGGAAGACCGGCCGCCAGACCGGCCACCAAAAACGGAATAGCAGGGGCGGCTGCGCTGATGGGCGCCGCCGCCCTTGTCGTGTCCGCGGTTCCCGCGCACGCGGCGGACGGGCCCGGCAAGAGCCCGGCCGATGTGATCCCCGGGCGGGGTACCTCCACCCCCGCCCTCGTGGACGGCATCCGCGAGGCCGCACCGGCGGCCGGCAGCGCGGCCGACGCGGCCCGTGGCCACCTCGCCGGGAAACAGAGCCGCTACCGCATCGCCGACCCGGGACGCGACCTGCGGGCCGTGCAGACGGTGAACGCCGGTGCGGGAGAGACCGTACGGCTCCAGCAGAAGCACCGCGGCGTGGACGTCCTCGGCGGACAGTACGTCGTGCGGATGGAGAACAAGGACGGCAAGCGGGTCGTCACCGGCACCTCGGGCAAGTACTTCACCGGCCTGAAGGCCGACACGAAGGACGAGATCGGCGCCGAGCGGGCCGTCGAGCGGGCCGTCACCGCCACCCTCCGGGACCTCGGCGGCAGCCGGCTCGACAAGAGCGACGTCCCGGCGAAGCAGGGCGCCAAGTCGAAGGCGGCCGAGTCGCTGGCCGGCACCTCGCGCGGGCTGGTCGTGCTGCCCAAGGGCGCCGGCGTCCTCACCCACCACGTCACCGTCCGCGGCACCGACCCGGCCACCGGCAAGCCCGTGCTGCGCGAGGTCTACATCGACGCCAAGGCGGGCTTCCCGGTCCTCCAGTACAGCGGCATCAAGACCTTCGGCAAGGGGGCGGGGCCGGAGGACGCCAGGAAGGCCGCGAAGGGTTCCTCCCAGGCCGCGGCGAAGGCCGCCAAGGGCCAGGCCGGCGACGTGAGCCCGGGGATCGCCGGGTCGGGCGTCAAGTACGACGGCACCACCGTCGAGCTGGGCCTGTACAAGGACACCGCCCGCAACGAGTACGTCATGACCGACTACGCCCGGATGTGGGGCACCAGCAAGAACCTGGTCTCCACCTGGGACGCGCGCGGCAAGGACGTCAGCGAGGCGTCCGGCCGCTGGCCGGACGGGATCAGGACGTTCGGCTCGGCGGGGCCGAACTTCGGCAAGGACGCCACCGAGGCCGGCGCGGTCGACGCGCACTGGGCGGCGGGCAAGGTCTACGACTATTACAAGAAGGTCCACGGCCGGGACAGCCTGGACGGCCGCGGCATGGCCCTGAACTCCCTGGTGGGCGTCACCGAGTTCGGCGACACGTACGTCAACGCCTTCTGGGACGGCACCAAGATGGTGTACGGCGGCGGCGACAAGGAGTACAAGACGCTCTCCGCCGACCTGGACGTCGTCGGCCACGAGATGACGCACGGCGTCGTCGAGCACTCCGCCAACCTCGTCTACGCCGGCCAGTCCGGCGCCCTGAACGAGGCGATCGCCGACTACTTCGGCAACGCCATCGACACGGACGCCTCCGGCATGGCCATGGACGACCCCAGGGCGGGTCTCCTCGGCGAGGACCTGTGCCGTACGAAGTCCCCGGCCGAGTGTGCGTTCCGCAACCTCAACGACGGTGCGACGACCTCCAAGAACTTCCTCGGCGTCGGCTTCGGTGCCGACAACGGCGGCGTCCACCTCAACTCCACGATCTTCTCCGGTGCCCTGTGGGACATCCGCGAGGACCTCGGCCGCACGCTCGCCGACAAGATCGCGTACAAGGCGCTGACGGAGTACATGACGCCGCTCGACGGCTTCACCGAGGGCCGTGACGCGGTCGTCGCCGCCGCCAAGGCGCTCAAGGTGTCGGCGAAGGACCTGGGCGTCGTCAAGCGCTCCTTCAACGCCCACGGCATCGTCACCAACTGGGAGCAGGCCCTCGGCGTCGACACCGACCTGCTCTCCGCCAAGCTCAACACGGCCAACACCGGCGTGGGCGCGGGCGGCGGCTGGTACGCCGCGTCGAAGTCCAACGACGACGGCTCCGAGCCGTACTCGGTGTGGGCCGGCCGCACGGACGGCAAGGGCGAGCGGAAGCTGATCAGCCCCAACGACGGCCGCTTCCATGTCTACCCGGCCACCGACGGCAAGACCGTGGTCTGGGCGGCGTTCGGCCCGGCGAGCGTGGACGTCCTGTCCCGGCCGCTCGCGGGCGGACCCACGAAGAAGCTGTACACCAGCACCATCGGGGTGAGCGGTCTGCGGGTCGAGGGCGACGTCGTCGTCCTCGAATCGATGGACAAGCTCGGCAGCCGCCACGTGGGCTACCTGCGCACCGGCGACAAGGAACCGACCTGGGTGGACGGCGGACGCTACGAGCTGGGCACGGCCCTCGCGTCGCTCTCCGGCGGCCGGATCGCGTACGCCAAGCTCTACCCGCAGGGCGAGCAGTACGTGATGGGCGTCGAGGTGCTGGACCTGAAGACCGGCAAGGCGACACTGATGGGGCAGAAGTCCAGCCCGGAGGCCATCGGCCAGACCGGCATCAACGGTACGAACGTCTTCTGGCTGGTGGACGAGATCGGCGGTGACGCGGGCCAGATGGCGGTGCGGCGCGCGAACCTGGACGGCACGGGCGCGACCGACCTGAGCAAGGAGACGGGCGAGGGCGCGCTCTTCGCCTCCGACCTCACCGCCTCCGAGAACGCGGTGACCGTCACGGCCGCGCTGCCCGACACGCGGTACCGCAACGAGTCGATGCCCAAGCTGTGGCAGTTCGCGGCGGACGGCTCCGGCAGGGCCCGGGTCTCCTGCAACCGCGGCGAGCAGTCCTCGGCCGCGGCGGCGGGCGGCAAGCAGGTGGTGTGGATCGACGGCACCACCGGCTACACCGACCTGGTGACCCGTACTCGCCCGGCGGGCGCCTGCGGCTGATCCCTCCAGAGGCTTCGGCCGCATGTGGGACAGGGAGGGCCCCCGGCGCCGATGTGCCGGGGGCCCGGTCCTGTGCGCCGCTCGGCTCAGCCCGTGGCGAGGGCCTGGAGGCGGCTGTACGCGCCGTTGAAGCGGTTGTGGTCACCGACCGTCGGGCCGGTGTCGGTGTACTGCCAGAAGGTGTGGAAGCCCCAGCCGGCCGGGAGCTCGCCGGCGGAGGATCCGTAGCGCGGGATCCACAGCGGGTGCACGGCGCCGAAGCCGCCGTAATTGCCGGTGCACTTCTTCCACCAGGTGGTCGAGGTGTAGATCACCGCGTCGCGCCCGGTGCGCGCCCGGTAGGTCGTGAAGAAGTCCGCGATCCAGCCGACCAGCGCGCTCGCGCTCATGCCGTAGCAGGTGGAGCCGTACGGGTTGTACTCCATGTCGAGCACGCCCGGCAGGGTCTTGCCGTCCGCGGACCAGCCGCCGCCGTGCGAGGCGAAGTAGGCGGCCTGCTCGGCGCCGCCGGAGTTGTCGGGGAGCGCGAAGTGGTACGCGCCGCGGATCATTCCGACGTTGTACGAGCCGTTGTACTGCTGGGCGAAGGAGGGGTTGGTGTAGCTCGTGCCCTCGGTCGCCTTGGCGTAGGCGAACCGCACGCCGTTGTTCCACAGCGTCGACCAGGGGACGTTGCCGTTGTGGCTGCTGACGTCGACGCCCTCCACGGAGGCGGTCAGCGGCGGTATGGGGCCGGGGCCGTCGGGCCGGCCGGGCCGTTCGTGGGCGCGGAGGGTGGAGCCCATCCAGTCGCGCTCGGGGTGGCCGGGCCGCTTGCCGCCCGCGGCGGCGGCGTCGGCGGTGCCGGGAAGGGTGAGGAGCAGGACCAGGGAGGCGAGGAGGGACAGCAGGGCGAGCGTGCGGGGCAGGGCTCGGCGGCGAGCCGTGGGGGGCTCACCGTGGACCGTGGGTCGTCTGAGCGCGGGCATGCGGGATCTCCGGGAATGCTTGTGGGGGGAGTGCGGGGGGAACGGCCGGGAGGGGGAGCGTCGGGCCGGACAGGACGCCATTGGTATGGCCATGTCATACCCAAAATTATGAGCGGGGACGCGTCCGGCACAGGGGGACGCGGTGCTGCCGTTGGTCTACTCCTGCGAAATACTGGGAGAGCTGCGGCGATGCTCCGCGGCCCAGGAAATTTTCAGCAGCCGGAAAGCCGGAGAGGGCACTGACGTGCACGAGACGACACCTTCACTCCCCGAGGGGGGCGGGCCGAACGCCGAGGGCGGCAGTGGTATGGACCGGGCCTACCTCTCCCTGGAACGGGAGTTGGCCGTCTTCCTGCGCCGCGCCCGCGCCTCCTCCGGCGAGATGGCCCGCGCGGTCCACCCCGAGCTGGAGGCGGCGGCGTACGGCCTGCTCGTCCGCCTGGAGGACGCCGGACAGCAGCGCGCCACCGACCTCGCCGGCTACTTCGGCGTCGGCAAGGCCACGATGAGCCGCCAGCTGCGCGCCCTGTGCGACCTCGGCCTCGTCACCCGCGAGCCGGACCCGGCCGACGGCCGCGCGTCCCTGGTCCGCATCACCGAGGAGGGCCGCGCCCGCTTCACCCGCGTCCGTGACGCGCGCCGCGCGCAGTACGTACGGAAGCTGGCGGACTGGGACCGCGGGGAGATCGCGGAGCTCGCGCGGCTGCTGCACCAGCTGAATGTGAGCGCGGAGAGCTAGCGGGTCGTGTGAGCGGGCGGCTGCGGGCCGTGTCGTGCGCACCAGGATCTTCGGCTGCGGGCCGTCTTCGCCGCCTACGGCGGCGGGCGCCCTGCGGGCGCGTCCTCAATCGCCGGACGGGCTTGATTCGGCCGGGCTCAGCCGTTTTCAGCCGCCCAGCGCCCGCCCCCGTCCCGGGGCCGACGTCAGAGCTCCGCGTACACCGCCGCCGCGTCATCGTGCCTCTTCCCCCGGCGGGGCCCCGCCGCCCGCTCCGCCTCGCGCACCCGGTCGATCAGCGCCCGCGGCCCCTCCTTCGCCAGGACGGCGAAGCAGTCCGCCCAGTCCCCCTCCCGGAACCTCTCCACCCAGCGCCCCGCGCCGTCCGTGAGCGCCGCCAGCGCCCGTACCTCCGCCCGCGCGAGCGTGCCCGTCACCGCGCGGGCGACGACGGCCGGATCCGCCGCGGCCGTGAAGAAGCCGTCCTCCGCGTTGCGCTGCGCGTCCGTGACCGGGCCGAGCGCGGCCAGCCTGTCGATGCGGTCGTCGAGCACGGCCGTCACCGTGCCGTCCGCGGCCTCCACGAGCAGGGCGGAGTCGGAGAGCACCAGGTGTTCCACGCGCTCGTCGTCCCAGCGCGCCACGACCACCGTGGCCTGAGGGGTGCGGCGGTGGGTGAGGTCGCACGTGGCGCGGTGGGCGTCCGCGGTCCGCTCGACGGCCTGGGCCAGGCACTGGGCGAGCGTCAGTTCCCGTCGCGAGCCCGCCAGTTCCAGCAGCGAGCCCCCCAGCCGGGCGGTGAACCACGGCACGCCGTGCGCGCAGCCCGTCCCGCCGGAGGGCGGCGGGGTCACCCCGTCCAGCAGGACCAGCACGCCCCCGCCGCCCGAGGCGGGCAGCGCCACGGACACGAAGTCCTCGTTCGGGTGGTGCGGTTCCCCCGGTTGGGTGGCGAGTTCGATGCGCATGAGGTCAGTGTGCCGGATGTCGGAAATCTACGTGTGCGGGCGCGCATCCTGACGGCTGTCCCGGCGTTCTTGAAGTGACGTACTGAGGGCCCGAATGCGACCGATGCATATGTCGTTGGTCAATTTCAAATTGATGTTCACTCCTTCGAGTGGCCGGGTGGTCGAAGGGCACCTGCCCCGCAGAGGTGCTGAAAGGGTCAAATCAGTACCAGGGGTGGGACGAGAGAAGATTGAGAGCACCGGTGCGGAAGAAGCGGCTTGGGGGCGGCGAGCGAGAGCAGCGGTCCACGGCGGTGCGAGAGCGCACCGCCCGCGTACGTAACCGGCTGACCGCCTCGGTCGCGGTCGCCGCCCTCGCGGTGCTCGGGGCCGGTGCCTTCGGCGTCGTGGACGCCTCCCGCGAACTGACCGGGGACCGGCGGCTCGTGGCCCTCGCCGAGGACGCCGGACCCGCCCTCGCCCTCGCCCACGTCCTCGCGGACGAGCGCGACGCCATGACCCGGTACGTGGCCGCCGGCCGCTCCGGAGCCCCGGAGGCCGGCCTCTCCGACGCGCAACGTGCCGAGGTGCAACGGCGGATCGAGGAGTACCGCCCCGCCGCCCCCGCCTCCCTGCGCCGCCTGCTCGACGCGATTCCCGAGGCACGGACCCAGGCCCTGGCCGCCGACGGCGGCGACGCCCTGGCCGCCTTCGCCGCCTACACCACCACCGTGCGGGAACTGCACGCGGTGGCCGACACCGTCGAAGGTCCCGCCGGCTCCGGCCCGGCCGCCCTGCTCCCGCTGGGCCGCGCCGTCGAGGAGGCGTCCGCCACCCGGGCCCTGCTCCTCGGCGCCCTCGCCGCGCACGGCACCCAGCAGTCCGCCCTCGCCGCCGCGGCCCAGCGCTCCGCCCAGCGGGAGCGGGACGCCCTCGACGACTTCCGCCGGCTCGCGGGCACCGGCGCCCGCGAGCGCTTCACCGGCACGGTCACCGGCCCCGGGGTCACCGCCGCCGACGGGCACCTGGCCCGCCTCGCCCGCTCCCAGCCCTCCGCCGCCGACCTAGCCGACCAGCCCCCCGGGCCCGTACGCACCGCCCTCACCGACCGCGTCGAGCGGATGCGCCAGGTCGAATCCGGCCTCGCCGCCCAGGAGAAGCGGCGCCTGGAGGGGCTGCGCGACGACGCCCGCGCCGACGTGGAGCTGCGCGGCGGCGCCTCCGCCCTCTGCCTGCTGATCGCCCTCGGAGCCGGCCTGCGGACCACCCGCTCCGTCACCCGGCCGCTCGACACCCTGCGGCTCGGGGCCCGCCGCGTCTGCGCCGACCCGGCGGCCGAACAGCCGGTCGCCCTGACCGGCCGCGACGACGAGATCGCCGAGATCGTGCGCGCCGTCAACGTCCTGCGCGAGACCGCGCACCGGCAGCGGGAACGCATCGCCGTCCTCGAAGGCGAACGCACCCGGCTCGTGACGTCCCGGCAGATCATCGCCGAGGAGCGCGAAGCCCTGCGCGACCGCCACCAGCAGCTCTCCGAGCGGCTGGCCGAGGAGCTCGCCGAGCCCGAGCCCGCGGCCGTCCGCACCGACGGCCCGGCCGACCGGGCGCACGGCCTCCTCGTCGGCCTCTCGCTGCGCACCCTCGGCCTCGTCGAGCGCCAACTCGCCGTCATCGAGGGCCTGGAGGCCCACGAGACCGATCCCGAGCGCCTGGAGACCCTCTTCACGCTCGACCACCTCGCCACCCGCATGCGCCGCAACAGCGAGAACCTCCTCGCCATCGCCGGCGCCGAGAGCGGCAGCGCCCGCACCGCGCCCGTACCGCTGCTGGACGTCCTGCGCGCATCGGCGGGCGAGATCGAGCGGTATCAGCGGGTGCGCATCCAGTCCCTGCCGCCGCACGCCCTCCTCGCCGGGTACGCCTCGGACGACGTCAGCCACCTGGTGGCCGAACTCCTGGAGAACGCCACGGCCTTCTCCCCGGCCGACTCCCACGTACAGCTCTCCGGCTGGACCCTGGAGACCGGCGAGATCGTGCTCTCCGTCCAGGACGAGGGCATCGGCATCACCGCCGACCGGCTCGGAGAGCTCAACGCCCTGCTGGCCGACCCCGACCCGGAGGGCCCCCGGGCCCCGGGCGCGCCGACCGGCCGCGCCGACCTGGCCGGCCACCCCGAGCAGCAGGGCGATCCGGGCCGGGGCCTCGGCCTGTACGTGGTCGCGCGGCTCGCCGGCCGCCACGGGGTGCGCGTCCAGCTGCGGGAGCAGATGACCGGCGGGACCGCCGCGCTCGTCGTCCTGCCGCTGCCGGTCCTGGCGGACGGCTCGCCGACCGTCACCGGCCTCGCCGACACCCCCCTGGTGCCGGGCGCCGCCGCCGCGCCGCGGATCCACCTTCCCGGCTCGATCGCCGAGGCCAACTCCCACGCCCTGCCCGGCCGCCCGCAGCGCACCGCGGACGTACGGGCCATCCCCTCACCCGTGCCCGTACACCCCGCCGACCCGCCCGCCGGGCCGGCGGGCGGTCCGATACGGGTCACCGGGCTGCCGGCCGCGCCGGCCGCCGTCATGGGCCGGCACGCCCGTCCGCCGGAGGCCGGCGCCCCGGTCGTCGGCAACGGCCTGCCCAAGCGCACGCCGAAGGCCGTGCCGCACCAGCCCGCACCGCCGCCGGTGCGCAAGAGCGTCGACGCGGAGGCCCTGCGGCGCAAGCTGTCGGGGTTCCAGCGGGGCGCGACCGAGGGACGGCGGGTCGCCGAGGCGGAGGCGGCCGGGCGCATCACTGATCGGAACCAAGCAGGGTTGCCGGCCACGGGCGGCACTGTCGAGGAGGCACGCGGTTGACTGCGATTTCCCGGGGGGCCACCCCCGTCACCCCTGTCGGCCCCGTCGTGTTCGGGCTGAGCCACGAGGCCCGCAACCTGCACTGGCTGCTGTCCGGACTGGTCGAGGAGGTGCCCGGCATCCGCTCGGTGGCCGTGGTCTCCTCCGACGGCCTGCTGCTGCTCTCCTCCGACCCGGAGCGGACGCCGTACACCGGCGACGACCGGCCGGCGAGCCCCCGGGGCTCCACCGGCGACCTCGCCACCATCGTCGCCGGGCTGGGCAGCCTGACGACCGGCGCCGCGTCCCTGATGGACGGCGGCCTCGTCAAACAGACCATGGTCGCGATGGAGGACGGCAGCCTCTTCGTGATGACCATCAGCGACGGCTCCCTGCTGGGCGTCCACGCCGCGCCCGAGTGCGACATGAGCGTCGTCGCCTACCACATGGCGCTCTTCGTCGGCCGGGCCGGACACGTCCTCACCCCCGCCCTGCGCAGGGAGCTGCGCCAGTCGGTGGAGGCGGTCGAATGAACAGCGCCGCGCTCCGCCCCAAGCCGGCGCGCGTCCGCCCGTACTCGGCCGACGGCAGCCGCCCGGGCCGGCGCGGCGTGCTGCTCGTCGAGACGTTCGTGGCCGCCGTCGACACCGTCGTCGACGCCGCGGGCGCCCCGCGCGGCGACGACCGCGAGCGGCCCGCCCCGGCCGGCCTCACCGCCAAGGCCGGACCCGAGGCACGTGCCGTCGTGGACCTGTGCCGCCGGCTGCGCTCGGTCGCCGAGGTCGCCGCGCTGCTGAAGATGCCGCTGGGCGTCGTCCGGGTGCTGCTGCTCGAACTGGCCGACCAGGGCCGCATCCGCGTCTTCGACACCGGACACGGCACCGGCCGGCCCGACCGGGCACTGCTGGAAAGGGTGCGGGGTGGACTCCACAGGCTCTGACGCCGGCATCGAGGCGACGGCGCTGGCCGTCCGCGACGCGCCGGACCCGGGTCACGACGACGAGGCGCACGGTTGGCAGACGGACCGGATGCGCGCGCCCCACGCCACGAAGATCGTGGTGGCCGGGGGCTTCGGCGTCGGCAAGACGACCTTCGTCGGCTCCGTCTCGGAGATCACGCCCCTGCGGACCGAGGTGGTCATGACGACCGCCGCCGAGCCCCGGGAGGACCTCTCCGCCATACCGGAGAAGACGACGACCACCGTCGCCATGGACTTCGGCCGGATCACCCTCGACGCCGACCTCGTGCTGTACCTCTTCGGCACACCCGGCCAGAAACGATTCTGGTTCATGTGGGACGACCTGGTGCGCGGCGCGATCGGCGCGGTCGTCCTCGCCGACACCCGGCGGCTGGAGGAGTGCTTCCCGGCACTCGACTACTTCGAGACCGCGGGGTTGCCGTACATCGTCGCGGTCAACCACTTCGAGGGCACCGACCGCTTCGAAGGAGAAGTGGTGCGCGAGGCACTCTCCCTGCCCCGGCAGGTGCCGCTCGTCACCATGGACGCCCGCAGACGGATCGCGGTCGTCGACACCCTGCTGATCCTCGTCGGCCGGGCCCTCGACGCAACACCCGGATGAGACCTACAGGAGCGGCCCCGTGCGGCGCATCCTCATCGTCGGAGCCGGCCAGTCCGGACTCCAGCTGGCCCTCGGGCTCCAGGCCCAGGGGTACGACGTGACCCTGATGTCGAACCGGACCTCCGAGGAGATACGTTCCGGCCGGGTGACGTCCGCGCAGTGCCTCTTTCCCACGGCGCTGCGGTACGAACGTGACCTGGGCCTCGACCAGTGGTCCGGTGCCGCTCCGCGCATCGACGGCGTCGGCGTCTCGGTGTCCGGCCCCGCCGACGGGCCGGGCGGCGGGCACCGGCGCGCGATCGACTGGGTGGGCCGGCTGGACGGCTGCGCCCGCTCCGTCGACCAGCGGCTGAAGCTGGCCGGCTGGCTGGACGCCTTCGCCGACCGCGGCGGCAGGCTCGTCATCCACGGCGCGACGGTCTCCGACCTGGACTTCCTCGTGAGCCGCTACGACCTCGTCCTCGTCGCGGCGGGCAAAGGCGAACTCGCGGAGCTCTTCGGCCGGGACCCCACCCGCTCCCGGTACACCACGCCGCAGCGCGCCCTGGCGGTGGCGTACGTGCACGGGCTCGGCCCCCGCCCCGAGCACCCGGGGTCCGAGGCGGTGCGCTGCAATCTGGTGCCCGGCGTCGGGGAGTTCTTCGTCGTGCCGACGCTCACCCTGTCCGGCCGCGCCGACATCCTGTTCTGGGAGGGCGTGCCCGGCGGGCCGCTCGACGTCTTCGCCGGGCTGCGGAGCCCGAGCGAGCACCTGGCGACGACCCTGGAGCTGCTGGAGCGGTTCGTGCCGTGGGAGTACGCGCGGGCCACCGACGTCGAACTGACCGACGCGGGAGCCACCTTGGCCGGCGGCTACACCCCCACGGTCCGCCGGCCCGTCGGACGGCTGCCGTCGGGCGGGCTGGTCCTCGGCGTGGGCGACAGCGTCGTCGCCGACGACCCGGTCACCGGCCAGGGCGCCAACTCGGCCGCCAAGTGCGCGGCTTCGTACCTCGCCTCGATCACCGAGCGCGGCGAGCTGCCCTTCGACGAGGAGTGGATGACCGCCGCCTTCGACCGCCACTGGGAGCGGGCGCGGCACGCCACCCGGTGGACCAACGCGATGCTCGCGCCGCCGGCCGCGCACGTCATGGAGCTGATGGGCGCGGCGGCCGGACTCCAGCCGATCGCCGACCGTCTCGCGCGCGGCTTCGACGACCCGTCCGACTTCGAGGGCTTCTTCTACACACCGGAGCGGGCGGCAGCCTACGTGGCGGAGGTGGCGGCGGAGGCGGCGGGCTGAATGGGGCCGGGGCGTCCTCGTCAGGTCTTCGAGGGTGCCCCCACCGAGCCGTAGCCGGTGTCCGAGCCGTTCGCGGCGCCGTCCGGCAGCCTCGGCGGTACATAGCTGCGCAGCGGCGCCCGGCCGGCGTCCGGGCGTACGGCGCCCAGCAGCGGGTTCGCCGCGATCGGCGACACCTTGACCCGGGCGCCCGGCCGGGGTGCCTGGATGACCATGCCGTCACCGATGTACAGCGCCACATGGGTGGCGCCCTGGAAGTAGACCACCAGGTCACCGGGGCGCAACTGGCTCAGGGGAACCTTCGGCAGCGACTTCCACTGCTCCTGGCTCGTCCGCGGGATGACGTCGCCCGCGTGCGCCCACGCCTGCGAGGTGAGTCCGGAACAGTCGAAGGAGTCCGGGCCCTCCGAGCCCCACACGTAGGGCTTGCCTATCTGCTCGTACGCGTACGCCAGCGCCCGGCCGCCCGCGGCGGACGGTGTGCCGGCCCCGCTCAGCCGGCCCGAGGCGAGCAGCTCGCGCTGGGCGCGGGATATGGAGCGCTGCTCCAGTTTCCACAGCTCGGCGAGCTGCTCACCGCTCAGTGACGCCAGCATCCGCTCGACCCGGGCCAGGCTCTTGCGGACCGCGTCGCGCTCCTTCTTCTGCTGCGCGGCGAGCGCCTCGCGCACGGTGAGGGCGTCGTGCGCCTTGACGGCCAGATCCGTCCGCCGTTCGGCGTTGTCGGTGAGGCGGACGATCGTCGCGGCGCGTCGTCCGGCCGCGCGGCCCAGCTGGTGGCCGTGGTCGAAGGCGTGGGCGGGGTCCCGGCTGAGCAGGAAGCCCATGGACGGCGAGAGGACGTTCCTGGTGCCCTGGTACTGCTCCCGGGCGAGCCGCCCGGCGTCGTCGAGGCTGTCGGCGAGGGCGGCGCGGGCGGCGGCGAGGTCGTGGTCGAGCCCCGTGACCCGCGTGCGCTGTCTCTTGAGCTTCTCCTCGGTCGCGTTGTACGTCTCGGTGGCCTCCTCGGCCTTGACGTAGAGCGTCTGGAGCCGGGCGAGGAGGACGCTGACGGGCTGGTCGGGCGGGTCGGCGGGGGCCGCCGACGCCGGTGGGGCCGGCAGTACGAGCGACGCAGCGCCGGCGGCCAGCGCCGCCGCGCGGACAGAGCGCGCGAACCGTCCTGGCACGGACTCACCTCCGGGGTGGTGGTGTGATCGTTTGCCCACGGAGGATCCTGGCACGGGTGATCGCCCTCACGGCAGTGGGCGTGGGCGGATCCGCCTAATCCGCTCACTCCTTGGGTGGTCTTTCCTCACCCGTTCGGAGGAGCGCCTGTTATGTGACACGCGCCTGCCTGCGGTGCTTCACGCTCCGGGACGCGTCCATGGCCACTTCAGCCCGCGGCCACCCGGGGCGCCCTCCGGGTCGTACACGTACTTCCAGCCCTTCGGCAGCCCCAGCCGGCGCGTCGTGGCCGCCTGGACCCGCCGGTAGACGTGCACGGCGGGCGCCCCGCCGTCCTCGGCCGGCACGGGGACCTCGTAGGTCTTCGGCGGGTGCCCGGTGGCTCCCAGGAGCACCGGCAGTACGCGCCCGTCCAGGGGGCCGCCCTCGAAAGGCGTATCTTCGCTTCTCACGCGACCAGTCTCCGTCAGACGGGGGAGAAGGACGACGTCAGGAGCGGGAACGGGTCATGGCGTCCGCGGGCGGGGCGTCCACGGTCGTGCGGTCTCCGGCCGCACCGTCACCGGCCGCGCCGCCCCCGCCCGCATCCTCCCCGCCCGTGCCCTCGTCGTCCGCCTGCGCGGGCAAAAGATGTCCCGCGTCCGCCACCACCGGCACCACCCGCCGCGCCAGCCTCCCCACCGGCCCGTCCGCCGCCTCCAGCGCGAGCGCGCCCCGCGCGGCCCCGGCCGTCTGTTCGTCGCCTGCCGCCGTCACGGTGAGCAGCGCCACGAAGTGGTCGACCAGCCAGTCGCGCAACTCTTCCACCGGCGGCTGCTTGTCCTCGTCCAGCCAGATCAGCGACGCCGCCTCCACGGCCGTGATCCACGTGCGGACCATCATCCGCAGCCTCGGCCGCGGCTCCGGCACGCCCAGGTGCTTGAGGATCTGCGCGGCGGCCGCCCGCCGCACCCCGTCCACGATCGCGCCCGTACGGGACGTCTCGGCGACGCTGCCGCCCTGCAGCAGCGCGCTGAACCCCGCGTCGTGCTCGTCGACGAACGCCAGATAGCGGTCGAGCGCGGCGGACAGCCGGCCGGTGAGGGGACCGTTCTGCGGCTCGGCGAAGCACAGTTGGAGATCGTCGGCCGCGCTGCGCAGCGCGGCCTCGTACAGCTGGGGCTTGCCGCCGGGGAAGTAGCGGTACACCAGCGGCCGGGACACGGCGGCCGCGGCGGCGACGTCGTCGAGCGAGACGTCCTCGGGCGCGCGGTGGGCGAAGAGCGTCAGCGCGGCGGCGATCAGCTGGGTGCGGCGCTCCTCGACGCCGAGCCTGCGGTAGGTGGCGCGGGGGGAAGGGGCCGGTGCTGCCGGGACGGTGCGGCTGCCGTTCATGCACGGCAGCGTAACCGCCGTCCCGGCGCCCGCGGCAACGTGCGGCGAACGATTCAGGCGAGCAGCCCCGAGCTGCGCCACAGCCGCCTTCCCGCGCCCCGCATCAGCCCGATGTCGTCCAGGAAGTCCGTGAGCCGCTTGGCACCCGCCTGCATCACCTCGCGCCGGTGGCCGCTCGCCTTCACCTGGGCCACGGCCTCCCGGCGGTCGAGGCCGACGTTCGTGTAGACGGCGGGATTGACGAAGGCGACGGAGAAGACGCGCGCGGCCTCGCCGGCGCTCAGCCGGGTCAGTCCCCGTTCCCAGCGCGGGCAGTCGGCCATCTGGCGGCGCAGTTCCTCGCGCGCGTACCGGACGTGCCGCGCCTCCTCCACCACGTGGATGCGGGTCACGCCGCGCACGAGCGGCTGCACGCGCTCGTCCGGGAAGGTCAGCCGCTGCATGTGGTCCAGGATCTCCTCGCCGAGGAGCGTGCAGGCGAAGGAACCGGGTGTGGTGGAGACGGTCTTGAGGATCCGGGCGAGGTTGTGGTGGAGGCCGGAGACCGGATACGTGGGGGCGCCGGACGTGTGGATCATGCGGGCGAACATCTTCGAGTGCCGGCACTCGTCCGCTATCTCGGTGAGGGCGTAGCGGACGTGCGCGCTGGTCATGGGCTTGTCGTAGATGTGCCGGACCAGCAGCTGCATCAGGATGACCTCGAACCATATGCCGAGCGAGGCGAGCGACGCGGCCTCGTGCCGGGACAGTTCGATGCGCTGCTCCTCCGGCATCTTCCGCCACAGCGGGGTGCCGTAGAGGGAGAGCAGCTCCGGCGGCCAGAACCACTTGCCCTCTTCGAGCGGCGCGTCCCAGTCCAGTTCGGTGTCGGGGTCGAAGGAGTGCCTCGCGGAGGACTCCAGCAGCCGCTCGGCGGTCTTCTCGCGGTCCTTGAGCAGGCCGAGCGCGTCCCGTACGGGCGGTCGCGGCGCCGGGGGAGTCCCGGTGGCATCGGCGGTCGCGGCCGGCTCGGCGGCATCGGTGGTCCCGGTGGGCGCAGGGGTCATGGCTGAGGACACCTCATCTGTGAGTTACCCGCGGTACGTCTTTATGAGACTGCTTGTCAGCAAGCCCGTCAATCCCCTGGAGCAACACCCGTACAACACCATTGACCCGGCGGTAACCAGCGTGTGAGCCTGCCGATAGTCAGGCGCGAACGGAACAACCAGGACAGTGAGGGACAGGAGGCGTCATGACGACGCGAAAGCGCCCCGCGTACGACCTCGGTGAGACCTCCTGGGAGGTGCCGGCGTCCGGCGCCGCCCGGTTCAGCTGGCAGTACGACCAGGGCCGCGACCGGCTGCTGGCCCTCTATCAGAAGGGCAAGGACAAGCAGTGGGACGCCGTCACCCGCATCGACTGGGACCTGCCCGTCGACCCGTACGACGCCCTCGGCGTCCCCGACGAGAACCTCGTCCTCCACGGCACGCCGTACTGGGACCGGATGTCCGAGCGCGACAAGGGCGAACTGCGCCGCCTCTTCTCCTCCTGGCAGTTCAGCCAGTTCCTCCACGGCGAGCAGGGCGCGATGGTCTGCGCGGCCCGCATCGTGGAGTCCGTACCGGACCTGGACGCGAAGTTCTACGCCGCCACCCAGACCATGGACGAGGCCCGGCACACCGAGATCTTCGACCGGTTCCTCCGCGAGAAGATCCAGCTGACCTACCCGATCGACGACAATCTCCAGTCGCTGCTCGGTGACACCCTGCGCGACTCCCGGTGGGACATGCCCTACCTCGGCATGCAGGTTCTCATCGAAGGTCTCGCCCTGGCCGCCTTCGGCATGCTGCGCGACACCACCGAGAAGCCGCTGCCGAAGCAGATCCTCGCGTACGTCATGCAGGACGAGGCCCGCCACGTCGCCTTCGGCCGCATGGCCCTGCGCGACCACTACCGCGAGCTGACCGACGCGGAGCTGCGCGAGCGCGAGGAATTCGTCATCGAAGGCTGCTACCTGATGCGCGACCGGCTGCGCGGCGAGGTGGTGCTGACCGACTTCGGGATCCCGGCCGCCGAGGCCGCCGAGCTCAGCGAGGGGTCCGAGTACCTCAAGCTCTTCCGGAAGCTGCTCTTCACCCGCATCGTGCCCTGTGTGAAGGACATCGGCCTGTGGGGCGAGCGCCTCCAGCGCGCCTACGTCGACATGGGCGTCCTCGACATGGGCGACGCCAGCCTCGACCTCCTCATGGCACAGGACGAGGAGGCTGCCGAACAGCTGGACGCGCAGCGCTTCGCCGCGGAGGAGGACGCGCGCAGGGCGGAGGTCGCGGCCGTGATCGCCGAGGGCGCGGGGGCGGAAGGGGCCGCCGGAACGGACGGGCCGAAAGGGCGCACGGGGGCGGACGAGGGCGGTCCGGAGCGTCGATAACGGCACCAGCGGCCGCAGCTGTAGCACATCGCGGTACGTCTTGGGCCGCGTTGGAACCTTCTCCTCGTCATGGACGTCTTCGGGTGCACCCAGAAGCACATGCGCATGAGTGCGGGCGCATAGCTGAGCGGGGGTCCGGACAACTCTCAGCGAGGGAGGGAATGTTCATGGCACGACCGACCACCCGGAATCTACGCATCACGATCGCGGCGGCTTCGCTTCTGGCACTCGCGGCGACCATACCGGGTTGCGTGGCCATGGCCACGGAGGACTCGGGGACGCCCGGCCACACCCAAGGGGCGGGCGACAACGGCGGGGAGAGCAAGGACAAGAAGGGGACACCGGGAACCGCGTCGCCGCAGCCCGGCCGGAGCAGCGCGTCGCCGCCCCGCGTCTCCGCCGAGATCTCGCACGACAGCGAGGGCACGGGCAAGACCGTCAACCTCACCATCGACGACGGGCCCGAGCCCGGCTGGACGGTGAAGGTGCTGGACGTGCTGAAGAAATACGACGCCAAGGCCACCTTCTGCGTCATCGGCTCGCGGGCGAAGGAGTACCCCGCACTCGTCAAGAAGGTCGTCGCGGCCGGGCACCGCCTCTGCGACCACTCCGTCGACCACAACACCGCCATGGACCGGCGCTCCGAGTCCTATCAGGAGCATCAGGTGCTCGACGCGCTGAAGATGATCCAGGACGCCGCGGGCCCGGGCGTCGAGGTCCGCTACTACCGCGCTCCCGGGGGCGCCTTCACCCCGTACAGCCGCGAGGTCGCCGCCTCGCACGGCATGCGGCCGCTCGGCTGGAGCGTCGACACCCGCGACTGGCAGAACCCCGGCACCGAGCGCATCGTGCAGTCGGTCAAGAGCGGCCTGAGCGAGGGCCCCACGGTCCTCTTCCACGACGGCGGCGGCAACCGCGGCCAGACGGTGGCGGCCCTGGAGGAACTCCTGCCCTGGCTGAAGGAGCAGGGCTACGTGTTCAGCTTCCCGAAGATCTGAGGAGGCCGGGGTGCCGGGGGGCGCGGATGCCCGCCCCCCCCGGCGAACCCGTCCCGCCCGGCCCTACCAGCGGAAGACGTCGTCCACCGCTTCCGCCGCCGGGACCACGGGCTCCCGGGGAGCGGCGGCGTTACGGGGGTGATGGGGGTTGAGGAACCAGCGGCGGGCCGAGGCCAGCCACCAGATCCCGGCGAAGCCGAGCACGGCCACGACGGCGATCGGCGCGTAGTTGAACGTGTCCGCGGTCACCGGGCTGACCTGCGGCAGCATGAACAGCACGGTGATCAGCGCCACCCAGCCGATCGCCACGACCCCGACCGGCCTCGACCAGCGACCCAGGTGCCAGGGCCCGCGCTCGAACGCGTCTCCCTTGCGGAGCCGCAGCAGCGTCGGCGCGGCGTAGGAGATGTACAGACCGATCGTGGCGATGGAGGTGACGGCGGCGTACGCCGTGGAGTTCACCAGATAGGGCAGCCCCAGCAGGAACGCGCCGCCGACGGCCAGCCAGACGGCGTTGGTGGGGGTGCGGGTCTGCGGGTTGATCCGGTGCCAGACGCGGGAGAACGGCAGCGCGCCGTCGCGCGAGAAGGCGTAGATCATCCGGGAGTTCGCCGTCACCGCCGCCATGCCGCAGAACAACTGCGCGACGATCACGACCAGCAGCAGCAGTTTCCCGGCCGAGGCGCCGAGGGCGTCCATGAAGATCTGCGCCGGGGGCACACCGGTGGCGGTGCCGGCCGTCCCGCTCCAGTCCTGGATCGCGTACGTCAGCCCCGCCAGCAGCACGAACCCCGCGATCCACGACACCCAGATCGACCGCACGATCCCGCGCGGCCCGGCCACGGCGGCGTCATTGGTCTCCTCGGTCATGTGCGCGGAGGCGTCGTAGCCGGTGAAGGTGTACTGCGCGACCAGCAGCGACAGCAGCCCCACGTACAGCCCCGAACTCCAGCCGGTGTCGTTGGTGAAGTGGGTGAAGACGAAGGACGTCGATTGGTGGTGATCCGGTACGAGCGCCAGCGCGCCGACGATCAGCACCACGCCGAGCAGGTGCCACCACACGCTCACGGAGTTCAGGAAGGCCACCAGCCGGACGCCGAAGGTGTTCAGCACGGCGTGCAGCAGGAGGACCGCCCCGAAGAGCGCGATCGTGTGCCCCGGCGTGGCCGCGAAGCCGAACTGGAGATCCAGATAGGCGTTGAGGAAGGACGCCGCACCGAAGTCGACACCGGCCGTCACCGCGATCTGCCCCAGGACGTTGAACCACCCCGTGAACCAGGCCCACGCCGCCCGCGACCGCTCGGGGGCCATCCGGTGCGCCCAGAAGTAGAGCCCGGCGGAGGTCGGGTACGAGGAGCACACCTCGGCCATCGCCAGCCCCACGACCAGGGTCATCGCGCCGACGGCGATCCACCCCAGGGTGAGCATCGCGGGCCCGCCGGTCCGCATGCCGAAGCCGTACATCGTCATGCACCCGGAGAGGACGGAGATGATCGTGAACGACACCGCGAAGTTGGCGAAGCCGGACATGCGCCGGGCCAGGACCTGGGTGTAACCGAGCTGCTGGAGGCGCTCCTCGTCGGAGACGCCGGGGACATCGAGTGGCACGCGATTCTCTTTCTCGTGGTGAACGGTCAAGGAATGTGCGGTACTCGTACGGGTGCGCCCGTGCGCTTACGTGGTGCGGGGACGGACCGCCTTCCGGGCCCACTCGCGGTGCCGGAGGAACAGCTCCCGCGCGTCGCCGCAGTAGGACCAGGGCACGTCCGAGGCGTACGGGCCGATGGCCTGGAACACCTCGTACGCCTCCGCGTGCCGGCCGGCGAACGCCAGGGCGTGCGCGAGGTAGTTGGCGTCGTCCATGAACTGGGCGTGCGGCCGCTCCGGCCGGTGCCGCCACCAGAACTCCAGCACCTGGTCGAGGTGCGGGCAGTCGATCCACGGGTGGATGCTGAGCCCGTACGTGCCGGCCTCGGTCCGCATCCGGTGACGGTGGGACTCCGCCAGCGCCACCAGCGGCAGCACGGCGACCGGCTGCCCCTTGGGCGCGGTGTCGGCGCGCTCCTGCGCCCAGTGGAACATCTCGGCGCCGGAGCCGTGGTTGCGCGAGAAGAGGTAGGTCAGGACCTCGTGGTGGGCCTCCCGGTTGTACGGATCACGCGCGACGACCTCCTCCCAGACCTGCCGGAGGGTCTTGCGGCCCGGGGCGTGCACCCTGATCAGGGCGAGCAGCACCACCCACGGCGCGGGGTCGGCCGGCTCGGCGTCGGCGGCGGCCAGGCAGGTGGCCCAGGCCCCCTCCATCTCCGCGCGGCCCTCGTCCACCCCGCTGATCATCGACCGCAGCGCCCGCACGTGCGCGAGCAGCGCCAGCGCGTCCCCCGACCGCGGCTCGGCCCGCACCCACGTATCGGCGAACCGCAGCCGCACCCCTGCCCGCGCCAGCACCTGGAGCCGGAAGATCCGCCGGTCCCAGTCCCGCCCGGTCGCGGCGAGAAGATCCCGGGGCCCGTCCCACCGCCCCATCGCGGCGTCCTCCAGCGCGGCGCGCAGCGGCAGATCGTCCCGGGCCGCATGCCGGTCCAGCCGCTCCTCACCACCGCGCCGAAACCTCATACGACCCGCCTTCCTCACCTAGGCAGCGCCCGTCGTCGGCGGCACGATACCCCGCGGGGGCCGGTGATGGTGGGGGAACGGATGAGGCGACTGAGTCCTACAACGCATCGCAACCCCCGTGAGCCCCAAGGCGGTTGCAGGACCCCAACCCGCCCCGGCGGGACAGCCGCGCCGCCCCTCGGTCACTGACGGGCTTGCGGCTCATCCCGGTATTGCAGTTGGTCAGACCTTGATGGCAGTGACGCGTGTGCCGCAGAGAGTGGTGAGGTCCTCCGGGTCCGAGGTAAGCACGGTGACGGGTCCGGGGGCGGAGAGGGCGGTGGCGCTCAGCATGGCGTCGATGGCGTACTTGTGGCCGTGCAGGCCGGCGTTGGCGAGGAGGGCGGAGGCGCGCCGGGCGATCGGCTCGGTGACCGGCTCGACGACGAGGCGGGAGAGAGTCCACTCCAGGGCAGGGCGGTTGATGCGAGGGTGGGTCACCTCCACCAGGGTGGCTACGGACGTGATCACGCGCAGATCGTCGGCACGGGCGAGGGCGAGCCAGGCGGTGACTGTGCGGTCGCGCAGCACGGCCTTGGCCAGTCCTTCGCTGTCGAGGACGAGCGTGCCGCCCGGCGTGGCGGGGGAGCGTGTCACGCTGCGTTCGTCCCGTCCTGGGCCTGCTGCCGGCGTGCCTGGTGGAGCTGTTCGCGCAGAGCCTGGATCTCGTCCTCGGCGATGGGCCCGTGTTCGGCCTCGGCGACCCGGACGAGTTCGTTGAGGTTGTCGCGTTCGATCTGGCGGGCGACGGCGGCGGCCACGTAGGCAGAGAGACCGGAGGGGCCACTGCGGGCCTTGGCGGCTTCGGCGATGTCGCGCGGCATGGTGATCGAGTACTTGCCGGTAGGCTCGCTCATGCTACCTATCCTACTCTTCATCCTCCCCCGCGGAACTGGGCCGCGCGGGTCATCGTGGCCTGGCTGGACACCTCGGCGGGCGTCAGCTCTGCGGCGGTCTCAGGCCTGGTCGCCCCCACCTGGTTCACCTGCACTGCTGCCATAGCCGTGTTCGCGGCCGAGAACTCCATGCCCGTGGCTGAGGTGAGCCGCATCATCGGCAAGATGGGCGGCTTCACGAAGTTCGCCAAGTGCGCCTGGCGCTACCTGAAGGACGGCTACGCCCCGCCCGAGGCGGGCGCGGAGTTCGCGGAGTTCGTGATGCCGGTGAGCGGTCTCGGTTCCGTAGCCAACGCATGTGGCTGACACGCACGTTGACTGCTAGCTGATCGGCCATACGAGGAGCAAGTCCAGGAGGGAGTCAGGGGTGCTCGACAAGCCCAGCGGTGAGGACGGGCCAGGGACGGTGACCGAGGCGGTCGGGTACGGCACGTTCAACGTGGTGTTCTTCCTGCTGATCTCGTACCCCGGAGCCTCATTCATCCGCGAACTCCTGGGCTGGGGCGGGCTGGCCATCTCACCCCTTCTTGCCGCTGTCGTCGTGTGGCCGATCTCGATAGCCATCGTCTACAGCGAGCCGAGGATGCAGGCGCGGCCGTGGTGGCCCAGGGTCGAGAAGACGTGGAGGCGGACAGGGTCTGCCCTTTACACCTGCCCGGCGCTCATCCTGGCTCTAACCTATGCCATGCCGGTCGGCAGTGATCTGCCGACCGGGGCGCCGACAGCGCTTTCCCTGGCGCCGTTGGTCGCTCTCTTCGGGTTCTTCGTCCTTCGCCGGCGATGGCGGGATCGGAAGGGCTCTCTCTGATGACCCAAAGGGGCCGCCTGGCTCGACAGGCGGCCCCTTGAAACGCCCTGGCGCCCGTTGCCTGTCCCGCTGCGGAGGAGTACCGGCGAACCTACGGCTTGGCCGGTACCGCCGACGCGGGCATGGCGAGGGCCCGCGCGAGGGCGGCAGCAACGGGGGTGAAGTGGTCGGGCAGGTACTGAGACGCCCAGTCAAAGGCCACCGAAAGAAAGCGGGCCAGGTCACGCTCGGCGCCGTCCATCAGGTGGCGGAGCTCCGTGACGGACAGCTCGATCACCGGGCTGTCGCTCTGCTCGGCATCGACGGTCAACCGGACGGTGTCACCGAAACGCTCGGCGAATGGGTCGGGGTCGTGGCCGAAGGAGGCGTGGCCGCTGCCGTCGACGACCTCGCGCCAGTCCCGCCAGTCCTCCAGCCCATTGCAGCATCCGGGTAGGAAGGTGGTGCCTTTGTGGCTGTCCGTGACCCGCATGCCCCCGGCCGCAAAGGGGTTGTCGAATGTCAGCAGTCCATGCAGGAACGACCCGAGCGGGTCGGCGGGCCGTGGCGGGCGGTCATCATGCCCGGGGTCGATGTCGTTGCAACTGGCGATGCGCATCACCGCTGTCCCGACCTCTTCAGGTGCGAGCTCACCGCTGAGTGGCAGATAGCTGAACTGCTCGACCTCGGCGACAGGCCAGAGGACAAAGCCATCAGGTGGGTAGATCTCCAGGACGGGCTGCATCACGATCACCTGAGAAGTGTTTCGTGTCCCCCTGCCCTGTCGCCTCCCGATTTACGTCGGCAAGATCCAGACCACAAATAGGCCGCAGGGTCTGTCACATGGCCGCTCAGCGGCACACGGCTGCACATACGCCAAGACCCCGCCATCAGCGATATCGCTGATGGCGGGGTCTTCGGGCACTTCCTGCGAAGTGCCCCCGGCAGGATTCGAACCTGCGCACACGGCTCCGGAGGCCGTTGCTCTATCCCCTGAGCTACGGGGGCGGGTCGGCCGCTTGTCGCGGTGACGGGTAGAACACTACCAGCTCCCGAAGGGTGTCCCGCAACGTCATTGCGGGAGGTCGCGGGGCCGTGGAAGCGGTGCGCGGGCCGGGGGAACCGGGGGTGCTCGGGGAAAGCTCGCCCGCACGGGGTGGAAGTGGGGAAAACCCGGACGCAGCACGGCGGGCGCGCTTACTCTCGGGTTGTGCCTGGCTTGTCCGGCCGGGTCCTTGTCGTCGACGACAACAAGGTCATCCGGCAGCTGATCAGGGTCAACCTCGAACTTGAAGGCTTCGAGGTCGTGACCGCGGCCGATGGTGCCGAGTGCCTGGAGATCGTGCACCGCGTACGCCCCGATGTGGTGACCCTGGACGTCGTCATGCCCCGGCTCGACGGGCTGCACACGGCCGCGCGACTGCGGGCCGACGCGCGGACCCATGACATACCGATCGCGATCATCAGTGCGTGCACCCAGCTGGAGGTCGACAGCGGACGGTCCGCCGGGGTCGACGCGTTCCTGGCCAAGCCGTTCGAGCCGACCGAGATGGTCCGGGTCGTCCGGAGACTGATGCGGCGCCGCGGGGCAGAGGGTGGCGACCCGTCCCCGGGGGCCACCGCCCCGGGGGACGTGGAAGCCGTGCGCGGGGTCGAGTTCATCTACGGGGGAGAGTAGGACAGGGGCCGTTCCGTCCCAGTACGTGAAACCTGTTCGCCGGGCCGCCCCCCTTCTCCCCTAGGCTTGGCCCTGTGACCCCCGCCGATCTCACCCGCACCGTGTTGCGCACCGTGCGCCGCGCCGTCGAGGCAGACGAGCTGCCCGCGGTCGCGCCGGAGCGGGTCACCGTACGGGTTCCACCGCGGCCGGGATGCGGCGATTACGCCACCAATGTCGCCCTGCGCGTCGCCCAGGAGACCGGCCGGCCCGCCCGCGAGGCCGCCGAGGTGCTGCGCCGCCGGCTCGCCGCCGAACCCGGCATCGCCCGCGTGGAGATCGCCGGACCGGGATTCCTCAACATCACCCTCGCCGGGGACTCCGCCGGGCAGATCGTCCGGAGTCTGCTGACGGAGCGGAGATCCGCCGAGGCGCTGCCGCTGCCCCAGCCGTCCCCCGGCCTCCTCCACCGGCTCGGTGCCGACGCCGCCCGCTGGAGTCTGGTCTCCCCGCCCGGTCTCGACCGCGCCGAGCTGCTCGTCCAGCGCGAGAGCAACCCCCTCTTCCGCGTCCGGTACGCCCACGCCCGTAGCCAGGCACTCCTGCGCAACGCCCGTGACCTGGGATTCGCGTCCGAGCCCGGCGAGCTCCACGGCGACGCCACCGCCCTGCTCGCCGCCCTCGCCGATCACGCCCGCGTCACCGTCGCCCGCACCCCCGAGCGGCTCGCCCGGCACCTCGAACGTCTCGCCGACGCCTTCCTCCGCTGGACGGCCACGTGCCCCACGCTGCCCCGCGGTGACGAGAAACCCTTGGCCGTTCACCGCGCCCGCCTGGCCCTCGCCGAGGCCACGGGCAAGGTGCTGGCTGACGGCCTCCACCAGCTCGGCATCACCGCACCCGCACACCTCTGAGGGGATTCAGAGACCATGAGCCGTTCCGCCCACCCCGCCGGGCCCCGCTACGCCGACGTGCTTCCCGAGGGGCATTACGCCGCCCCGCCCGCCGACCTCAACGCCCTCGACCCACGCGTCTGGGCCCGTACCGTCGGCCGTGACGCGGACGGCGTCATCACGGTCGGCGGCCGCAGCGTCACCGGGCTCGCCGAGGAGTTCGGCACGCCCGCCTACTTCCTCGACGAGGACGACTTCCGCTCCCGCTGCCGGGCCTGGCGCGAGGCGTTCGGCACGGACGCCGACGTCTTCTACGCCGGCAAGGCGTTCCTCTCCCGCGCCGTCGTGCGCTGGCTGCACGAGGAGGGGCTCAACCTCGACGTCTGCTCCGAGGGCGAGCTGGCCACCGCGCTCGCCGCCGGGATGCCCGCCGAGCGCATCGCTCTGCACGGCAACAACAAGTCCGTCCAGGAGATCACCCGTGCCGTCGAGGCCGGCGTCGGGCGGATCGTCCTCGACTCCTTCCAGGAGATCGTCCGCGTCGCGCACATCGCCGAGCGGCTCGGCAAGCGGCAGCGCGTCCAGATCCGGGTGACCGTCGGCGTCGAGGCGCACACCCACGAGTTCATCGCCACCGCCCACGAGGACCAGAAGTTCGGCCTCGCGCTCGCCGGCGGGCAGGCCGCCGAGGCCGTCCGCCGCGCGCTCAAGCTCGACGGGCTGGAGCTCATCGGCATCCACTCCCACATCGGTTCGCAGATCTTCGACACCTCCGGCTTCGAGGTGGCCGCCCACCGCGTCATCGGTCTGCTGCGCGACATCCGCGACGAGCACGGCGTCGAGCTGCCCGAGATCGACCTCGGCGGCGGCCTCGGCATCGCCTACACCTCCGACGACGACCCGCGCGAGCCGCGCGAGATCGCCACGGCGCTGCGGGAGATCGTCACCCGCGAGTGCGCCGCCGCCGGGCTCGCCGTCCCGCGGATCTCCGTCGAGCCGGGCCGCGCGATCGTCGGCCCGACGGCCTTCACGCTGTACGAGGTGGGCACCGTCAAGGAGCTGCCGGGCCTGCGGACGTACGTGAGCGTGGACGGCGGCATGTCCGACAACATCCGCACCGCGCTGTACGACGCCGAGTACAGCGTCGCGCTGGCCTCCCGGACCTCCACCGCCCAGCCGATGCTCTCGCGCGTCGTCGGCAAGCACTGTGAATCCGGTGACATCGTCGTACGCGACGCCTTCCTGCCCGCCGACATCGCGCCCGGCGACCTCCTCGCCGTGCCGGCCACCGGCGCGTACTGCCGGTCCATGGCCAGCAACTACAACCACGCGCTGCGCCCGCCGGTGGTGGCGGTGCGGGCCGGCGCGGCGCGAGTGATCGTCCGGCGCGAGACCGAGGAAGACCTTCTTCGTCTCGATGTCGGCTGACCGAAATAAAGATCTCGGATACTGGACGGGGGACGGAAACCCCCGTCCGGTGAGTGAGACTGGTGCACTACCCAAGATGTTCAAGGCTGTATCGATGAGAAGCAGGGGTCGGATGATGCGTACGCGTCCGCTGAAGGTGGCGCTGCTGGGCTGTGGAGTGGTCGGCTCAGAGGTGGCGCGCATCATGACGACGCACGCCGCCGACCTCACGGCCCGCATCGGTGCGCCGGTCGAGCTCGCGGGCATCGCCGTCCGCCGGCCGGGCCGGGTCCGCGCGGGCGTGCCCGAGGAGCTGATCACCACCGACGCCACCGCGCTGGTCAAACGCGGTGACATCGACGTGGTCGTCGAGGTCATCGGCGGCATCGAGCCGGCCCGCGCCCTCATCACCACCGCCTTCGAGCACGGCGCGAGCGTCGTCTCCGCCAACAAGGCCCTGCTCGCCGGCGACGGCGCGGCCCTGCACGCCAAGGCCGAGGAGTACGGCGCCGACCTCTACTACGAGGCCGCCGTCGCGGGCGCCATCCCGCTGGTCCGGCCGCTGCGCGAGTCCCTGGCCGGCGACAAGGTCAACCGGGTGCTCGGCATCGTCAACGGCACCACCAACTTCATCCTCGACAAGATGGACTCCAGCGGCGCCGGCTACTCCGAGGCGCTCGACGAGGCCACCGCCCTGGGGTACGCCGAGGCCGACCCGACCGCCGACGTCGAGGGCTTCGACGCCGCCGCCAAGGCCGCGATCCTCGCCGGGATCGCCTTCCACACGCGCGTACGGCTCGACGACGTCTATCGCGAGGGCATGACGGAGGTCACCGCCGCCGACTTCGCTTCCGCGAAGCGGATGGGCTGCACCATCAAGCTGCTGGCGATCTGCGAGCGCGCCGCGGACGGGCGGTCGGTCACCGCGCGGGTACACCCGGCGATGATCCCGCTCAGCCACCCGCTCGCCTCCGTGCGCGAGGCGTACAACGCCGTCTTCGTCGAGGCCGAGGCGGCCGGCCGGCTGATGTTCTACGGGCCCGGCGCGGGCGGCTCGCCGACCGCCTCCGCGGTCCTCGGCGACCTCGTGGCCGTCTGCCGCAACAAGCTCGCCGAGTCCACCGGACCCGGGGAGTCCGCCTACACGCGCCTGCCGGTCAGCCCGATGGGCGACGTGGTCACGCGCTACCACATCAGCCTGGACGTGGCCGACAAGCCCGGTGTCCTGGCCCAGGTCGCCACCGTCTTCGCCGAGCACGACGTCTCCATCGACACGGTCCGCCAGACGGGCAAGGACGGCGAGGCGTCTCTCGTCGTGGTCACCCACCGTGCTCCCGACGCCGCCCTCTCGGCGACCGTCGGGGCGCTGCGGAATCTGGACACGGTCCGCGGGGTCGCGAGCATCATGCGCGTCGAAGGCGAATAAGGGGAGTTACGAGAGCAATGTCTGCCAACAACAGCCGCCAGGCGCCGGGCACCCACCAGTGGCGCGGCATCATCGAGGAGTACCGCGACCGGCTGCCGGTCACGGCCGACACGCCGGTCGTCACGCTGCGCGAGGGCGGCACGCCGCTCGTCCCCGCCCAGGTGCTCTCCGAGCGCACCGGCTGCGAGGTGCACCTGAAGGTCGAGGGCGCCAACCCCACCGGGTCCTTCAAGGACCGCGGCATGACCATGGCCATCACCCGGGCGAAGGAGGAGGGCGCCAAGGCCGTCATCTGCGCCTCCACCGGCAACACCTCCGCCTCGGCCGCCGCCTACGCCGTACGCGCCGGAATGGTCTGCGCCGTCCTGGTGCCGCAGGGCAAGATCGCGCTCGGCAAGATGGGTCAGGCGCTGGTCCACGGCGCCCGCATCCTCCAGGTCGACGGCAACTTCGACGACTGCCTGACGCTCGCCCGCGGCCTGTCCGACCAGTACCCGGTCGCGCTGGTCAACTCGGTCAACCCGGTGCGCATCGAGGGCCAGAAGACCGCGGCCTTCGAGATCGTCGACGCGCTCGGCGACGCGCCCGACATCCACGTCCTGCCGGTCGGCAACGCGGGCAACATCACCGCCTACTGGCGGGGCTACCGCGAGTACGCCACCGACGGGATCTCCTCCCGCAAGCCGCGCATGTGGGGCTTCCAGGCCTCCGGTTCGGCGCCGATCGTGCGCGGCGAGCCGGTGAAGGACCCGCACACCATCGCCACCGCGATCCGCATCGGCAACCCCGCCTCCTGGCGGTTCGCCGAGGAGGCGCGGGACGATTCCGGCGGCCTCATCGACGAGGTGACCGACCGACAGATCCTGGCCGCCTACCGCCTGTTGGCCTCCCAGGAGGGCGTCTTCGTCGAGCCCGCCTCGGCGGCGAGCGTCGCGGGTCTGCTCAAGGCCGCGGAGCTGGGCCTGGTCGACCCGGGTCAGCGGATCGTCTGTACGGTCACGGGCAACGGCCTGAAGGACCCCGACTGGGCGGTGGCGGGCGCGCCGCAGCCGGTCACCGTTCCGGTGGACGCCGCGGTTGCCGCGCAGCGGCTGGGGCTCGTCTGACGGTTCGTACGCGGGGCTCCGCCCGGGACCCCGGTCCTCAATCGCCGGACACAGGCTGAATCCGGCGATTGAGGACACGCCGTAACCGGCACATCCACCCCACGCCGCCACATACCCGGCGCGCCGCAGGCGACACGCATCGTGCGCCTCCCGTGCGCCCTATGTCGCCGCAGAACCTTCCTTCGATAGGCTGTACTCACTCCGCCCCGTCGCAGACCGCTGCCGCCCCCCACGCGGCATCGCCGTCACGGCCCTTGCGGACGTTGCACGCCCCACCGAGGCCACACCAAGGAGAGTCATCGAGCGATGGCCGGTCCCGCCTTCCGCGCCGCCGCTGTCCGCGTGCGCACCCCCGCCACCAGCGCAAATCTCGGACCCGGCTTCGACGCCCTCGGCCTGTCCCTGGGCCTCTACGACGACGTCGTGGTCCGGGTGGCCGAGTCCGGTCTGCACATCGACATCGCGGGCGAGGGCGCCGAGACCCTGCCGCGCGACGAGAACCACCTGCTCGTACGGAGCCTGCGCACCGCTTTCGACCTGCTCGGCGGCCAGCCGCGCGGCCTGGAGGTCGTCTGCGCCAACCGCATCCCGCACGGCCGGGGCCTCGGCTCCTCCTCCGCCGCCATCTGCGCGGGCATAGTCGCCGCCCGCGCCGTGACCATAGGCGGGGCCGAGAAGCTCGACGACGCGGCGCTGCTGGAGCTCGCCACGGAGATCGAGGGCCACCCCGACAACGTCGCGGCCTGTCTGCTCGGCGGCTTCACCCTGGCGTGGATGGAGTCCGGAGTGGCGCGGGCCATTCGGATGAACCCTGCGGATTCCATCGTTCCGGTGGTCTTCGTACCCGCGAAACCGGTCCTGACCGAGACCGCCCGGGGGCTGCTGCCGCGCAGCGTCCCCCATGTGGACGCGGCGGCCAACGCCGGGCGCGCGGCCCTGCTCGTGGAGGCCCTGACCAGGCGCCCCGAGCTGCTGCTGCCGGCCACCGAGGACCGGCTCCACCAGGACTATCGCGCCCCGGCGATGCCGGAGAGCGTGGCCCTGGTCAACCGACTGCGCGCGGACGGCGTCCCCGCGGTCATCTCCGGTGCGGGCCCCACGGTCCTGGCACTGGTCGAGAACGGTGCGGCCGACAAGGTCGCACGGCTGGCGGGCGAGGGGTGGGCGGCCAACCGGCTGGCCCTCGACGCCGGGGGGACGAGCGTGCTGCCGCTCGCCTGACAGCGCGCGGCCGGGGGGACCACCCGGCCGCGCGAAAATAGCGGTTGCCGGTCTTTGAGAGGGGGAATGTTTGTGGGATCCGGTAGTGTTAACCTCAAGTCTGCACTCGAAGCCACATCGGCTCGGTGCTCTGTGTCCCGATCAGGGACCGCTTTTCTTCCGGGAGCCTCCCAAACTGCCTGAGCAGCCTGCCTGAGCAGATTCGAGCACGCTCCGGAATCGGCGTGGGCGACATGAGTGAAGCCGATACTCCATGTCTTCACCTCATTCTTCACGCCGGAACCAATGAACTGATTCTTCCGCCGTACCGGCGGACCACCGCCCCGGCCCGGTCCGCAAAGCCAGACCGCAGCCGGACAGCACAACCGGTCGCCGAGCCAGACAGGCCGACGCCCGCTCCAGGGAAGGACCCCTTCGTGAGCGACACCACCGATCTGATGGGCGTGACCGCCTCCGGCACTGCCAGCAGTGCCGCCGGCAATGCCTCCGCGCCCGCCACGGACGCTCCCGCCGCGCCTGCCACCGGTGCTGCCACCGCCCCCAAGCGGCGACGCTCGGGCACGGGCCTCGACGCCATGGTCCTGGCCGAGCTCCAGCAGCTCGCCTCCAGCCTCGGCATCAAGGGCACCGCGCGGATGCGCAAAGGCCAGCTGATCGAGGTCATCAAGGAACGGCAGGCCGGCTCCGCCGCGCCCGCCAAGAGCGCCGAGACGGCCGAGGCCGCCGAGACCAAGCCGAAGCGCCGCGCCACCTCCAAGGCCCGTACGGGTGAGGCGGCCACCGCGGACAAGGCCGAGAAGGCCGAGAAGCCGGCCGAGAAGGCCACTGCCCAGCAGCAGATCGAGATCCCGGGCCAGCCGAGCAGCGACGAGCAGCCGGCCGGCGAGCGCCGCCGCCGTCGGGCCACCGCGCCCTCCGGCAGCCCCGAGCCGGCCGCCGAGGCCAAGGCCGAGGTAAGGACCGAGGAGCGGTCCGAGGCCAGGGCCGAGACGGCGCTGGACACCGCCGAGGGCAAGGCCGCCAAGGGCACCGACCGCCAGGACCGCGGCGAGCGTGGCCAGAAGGGCGACCGCCGCGACCGTCAGGACCGTGGCGAGCGCGGTGAGCGCGGCGACCGCGGTGAGCGTGGCCAGCGCGGCGAGCGCGGCGAGCGTGACCGTGACCGTGACCGCCGTGGCAGCCGCGGTGACGACGCCGGCCAGCAGGGCGGCAACCGTCAGCAGCGCGACGGCCGTGGCGCGCCGCAGGGCGGCCCCCAGGGCGGCCCGCAGGACGAGGACGACTTCGAGGGCGGCCGCCGTGGCCGTCGTGGCCGCTACCGCGACCGCCGTGGCCGTCGTGGCCGCGAGGAGGCCGGCTTCGGCAACGAGCCGCAGGTCTCCGACGACGACGTCCTGATCCCCGTCGCGGGCATCCTCGACATCCTCGACAACTACGCGTTCATCCGGACCTCCGGCTACCTGCCGGGCCCGAACGACGTCTACGTCTCCCTCGCCCAGGTCCGTAAGAACGGCCTGCGCAAGGGTGACCACGTCACCGGTGCGGTCCGGCAGCCGAAGGACGGCGAGCGGCGCGAGAAGTTCAACGCCCTCGTACGCCTCGACTCGGTGAACGGCATGGCCCCCGAAACGGGCCGCGGCCGCCCGGAGTTCGGCAAGCTCACCCCGCTCTACCCGCAGGACCGCCTGCGGTTGGAGACGGACCCCGGTGTGCTGACGACCCGCATCATCGACCTGGTCGCCCCCATCGGCAAGGGCCAGCGCGGTCTGATCGTGGCCCCGCCGAAGACCGGCAAGACCATGATCATGCAGGCGATCGCCAACGCGATCACCACCAACAACCCCGAGTGCCACCTGATGGTCGTCCTGGTCGACGAGCGTCCGGAAGAGGTCACCGACATGCAGCGGTCGGTCAAGGGCGAGGTCATCTCCTCGACCTTCGACCGCCCGGCCGAGGACCACACCACCGTCGCGGAGCTGGCCATCGAGCGCGCCAAGCGCCTCGTGGAGCTGGGTCACGACGTGGTGGTCCTGCTGGACTCGATCACCCGTCTGGGCCGCGCCTACAACCTGGCCGCCCCGGCCTCGGGCCGCATCCTGTCCGGTGGTGTCGACTCGACCGCGCTCTACCCGCCGAAGAAGTTCTTCGGTGCCGCGCGCAACATCGAGGACGGCGGCTCGCTGACCATCCTGGCCACCGCGCTCGTCGAGACCGGCTCGCGCATGGACGAGGTGATCTTCGAGGAGTTCAAGGGCACCGGCAACATGGAGCTCAAGCTCGACCGGAAGCTCGCCGACAAGCGCATCTTCCCGGCCGTCGACGTCGACCCGTCCGGTACCCGCAAGGAGGAGATCCTCCTGGGCGCCGACGAGTTGGCGATCGTCTGGAAGCTCCGCCGGGTGCTGCACGCGCTCGACTCGCAGCAGGCCATCGAGCTGCTTCTCGACAAGATGAAGCAGACGAAGTCCAACGCCGAGTTCCTGATGCAGATCGCCAAGACCACGCCCTCCTCGGGCAACGGCAACGACTGATCCGCAGAGCTCATCGCGCACCACCGGGGCCTCCCCGCCACAGCAGTGGCGGGGAGGCCCCGCGCCGTGCGTTACCGGCCCGTGACCTCTTGAGATGTGCGCCACAGCGGCGGTGCCGCGAAATGGCCGGAACCGACCGCCCGCGATTGGCCGAAATCGCAGGTCACGGCAGGCAGTGGAGATCCACCTCCAGGGTCCCGCCCGGAGGATTTCTAAGAATGTCCTCATCACGCGCTGTGCAACCCTGACGCAAGCTTTCCCGTCATGACAGGTGACGGACGACCGGCCTGGCACCGCACCGCGGGGCGGCAGGGGGGAAGCCGAGAATCCAGCGGAGGACAGAGGAGCGCATGGCTGACGACACCAATGGCACGCGGCCGGGATCGCACCGTCGCCGCGCCCGCGGCTCCGGTGGCCGGCGCCGCAAGGTCGGCCCGCGTCGCAAGGGCTGGCGAATAGCCGCCTGGACGGCCACCGGCGTGGTGCTCGTCGGCGGTGCCGGAGCCGGCTTCCTCTACTTCAAGTTCAACGGCAACCTGCACAGCGTCGACATCAACGCGGCCCTGGGCAAGAACCGCCCCGACAACGTCGACAACGGCTCCCAGGACATCCTCGTCCTCGGCTCCGACTCCCGCGCCGGCGCCAACAGCGCGTACGGCAGGGACGAGGGCAGCTCACGCTCCGACACCGCGATGATCGTCCACGTGTACGCGGGCCACAAGCAGGCCAGCGTCGTGAGCATCCCGCGCGACACCATCGTCCCCCGCCCCGAGTGCCGGACGCCGAACGGCAGGACCAGCCCCGCCGTCAGGCACGCCCAGTTCAACGAGGCGTACACCGTCGGCGGCGCGGCCTGCGCGGTCAAGACCGTCGAGGCGATGACCGCCATCCGCATGGATCACTACCTGGAGGTCGACTTCGCCGGCTTCCAGAAGCTGATCGACAAGCTCGGCGGCGTCGAGGTCACCACCACCAAGGCGATCCACGACAAGTCGAGCCACCTCGACCTCGCCGCCGGCACCCACAAGCTCAACGGCGAGCAGTCCCTCGGCCTCGTCCGCACCCGCAAGAGCGTCGGCGACGGCAGCGACCTCGGCCGGATCAAGCTCCAGCAGGCGTTCATCAAGGCCCTGCTCGACCAGGTCAAGCACGTCGGCCTGTTCACCAGCCCCACCAAGCTCTACGGGCTCGCCGACAGCGCCACCAAGTCGCTCACCACCGACCGCGAGCTCGCCTCCGTCGACAAGCTGTACTCCTTCACCAACGGCCTCAAGGGCATCGGCTCCGAGGACATGCGCATGGTGACGCTGCCGGTCGGCGAGGACCCCGCGGACCCCAACCGGGTGATCCCCGTGCCCGAGGCCGGCGCGCAGCTCTGGGCGGCGCTGCGCGACGACAAGCCCGTCCCCGAGTCCGCGATCAAGGACAGCAGGACAGGGGCCGACGACGTCGTGAAGTAGCGGGCCGTCCGGCCCCGCCACGTCCTGGGAATAACCGGCTGCCACCTCTCGTTTTGGGGGATACGGCCAGTCCTGGCAAACTGGTACGTCGGCCCCGGTTCACGTAAGGCAATCCCGCCTCTACGACCCGGTGCCCTCCCGAACCTAGGAGATCCCTTGAAGCGCGACATCCACCCGGATTACGTCGAGACCCAGGTCAGCTGCACCTGTGGCGCCTCGTTCACCACGCGTAGCACCGTCGCGGACGGCACCATCCGTGCCGACGTGTGCTCCGAGTGCCACCCGTTCTACACGGGCAAGCAGAAGATCCTCGACACCGGTGGCCGCGTGGCGCGGTTCGAGGCCCGCTTCGGCAAGGCCGCCGGGTCCGCCAAGAAGTAGCGACCCGCAGGCGCCGGTCCTCGGTCGCCCTTCGCGTGCGAGGGGCGACCGGACCGGCGTTTTGTCGTCCAGCAGGTCCGTCACTTCCAGCTAGGGAAACTTGATGTTCGAGGCAGTCGAGGAACTGATCGGTGAGCAAGCCGACCTCGAGAAGCGGCTCGCCGACCCCGCCGTCCACGCGGACCAGGCCAACGCCCGCAAGCTCAACAAGCGCTACGCCGAGCTGACCCCGATCGTCGGCACGTACCGCTCCTGGAAGCAGACCGGCGACGACATCGAGACCGCTCGCGAGTTCGCGGCCGACGACCCCGACTTCGCCGCCGAGGTCAAGGAGCTGGAGAAGGAGCGCGAGGCACTCACCGAGAAGCTGCGCCTGCTCCTCGTGCCCCGCGACCCCAGCGACGACAAGGACGTCATCCTCGAGGTCAAGGCCGGCGCCGGCGGCGACGAGTCGGCGCTCTTCGCCGGCGACCTGCTGCGGATGTACCTGCGCTACGCCGAGCGCGTCGGCTGGAAGACCGAGATCATCGACGCCACCGAGTCCGAGCTGGGCGGCTACAAGGACGTCCAGGTCGCCGTGAAGACCAAGGGCGGCAACGGTGCCACCGAGCCCGGCCAGGGCGTCTGGGCGCGGCTGAAGTACGAGGGCGGGGTGCACCGCGTCCAGCGCGTGCCCGCCACCGAGTCCCAGGGCCGGATCCACACCTCCGCCGCCGGCGTGCTCGTCACGCCCGAGGCCGAGGAGATCGACGTCGAGATCCTCGCCAACGACCTGCGCATCGACGTCTACCGCTCGTCGGGCCCCGGCGGCCAGTCCGTCAACACCACCGACTCCGCCGTCCGCATCACCCACCTGCCGACCGGCATCGTCGCCTCCTGCCAGAACGAGAAGAGCCAGCTCCAGAACAAGGAGCAGGCCATGCGCATCCTGCGCTCCCGGCTGCTGGCCGCCGCCCAGGAGGAAGCCGAGCGCAACGCCGCGGACGCCCGCCGCAGCCAGGTGCGTACCGTGGACCGCTCCGAGAAGATCCGGACGTACAACTTCCCGGAAAACCGCATCTCGGACCACCGCGTCGGCTTCAAGGCGTACAACTTGGACCAGGTGCTCGACGGGGACCTGGACGCGATGATCCAGGCGTGCGTCGACGCGGACTCGGCGGCCAAGCTGGCTGCCGCCAACTGACCGGGCCTTCCGCAAGCCCAGTCCTCGGCCGAGGACGACCCGTGACGACCCGTGGTGACGAAAGCGCGAGAGGATCAACGTGAACCTGCTGCTCGCAGAGGTGGCGCAAGCCACCCAGCGGCTGGCCGACGCCGGCGTACCTTCTCCGCGCTTCGACGCGGAGGAGCTCGCCGCGTTCGTGCACGGCGTCAAGCGGGGTGAACTGCACAACGTGCCGGACGCCGACTTCGACGCCCGCTACTGGGAGACCGTCGCCCGCCGCGAGGCCCGCGAACCCCTCCAGCACATCACCGGCCGCGCCTTCTTCCGCTACCTGGAGCTCCAGGTCGGCCCCGGCGTCTTCGTGCCCCGCCCCGAGACCGAGTCGGTCGTCGGCTGGGCCATAGACGCCGTACGCGCCATGGACGTCGTCGAACCCCTGATCGTCGACCTGTGCACCGGCTCCGGGGCGATCGCCCTCGCCCTCGCCCAGGAGGTGCCCCGCTCCCGCGTGCACGCCGTGGAGCTCGACGAGGGCGCCCTGGGCTGGGCCCGCAAGAACGTCGAGGGCTCCCGGGTCACCCTGCACCACGGCAACGCCCTCACCGCCCTCCCCGAGCTCGACGGCCAGGTCGACCTGGTCATCAGCAACCCCCCGTACATCCCGCTGACCGAGTGGGAGTACGTGGCGCCCGAGGCCCGCGACCACGACCCCGAGCTGGCGCTCTTCTCCGGCGAGGACGGCCTCGACACCATCCGCGGCATCGAGCGCACCGCCCACCGGCTGCTGCGCCCGGGCGGCGTCGTCGTCATCGAGCACGCCGACACCCAGGGCGGGCAGGTGCCGTGGATCTTCACCGAGGAGCGGGGCTGGGCCGACGCGGCCGACCACCCCGACCTCAACAACCGCCCCCGCTTCGCCACCGCGCGGAAGGCGATGCCGTGAGCACGGCACATCAGACATTCGCCCTGTACGAGGAGGTCCGGTAATGGCACGGCGATACGACTGCAGCGACGCGACCGACCGCAGTACCGGTCTGCGCGAGGCTGTCGCCGCGGTGCGCCGCGGCGAGCTGGTCGTGCTCCCCACCGACACCGTGTACGGCATCGGCGCGGACGCCTTCGGCCGCGACGCCGTGAGCGACCTCCTGGCCGCCAAGGGCCGCGGCCGGGGCATGCCCACGCCCGTCCTGATCGGCTCCCCGAACACCCTGCACGGTCTCGTCACGGACTTCTCCGAGCAGGCGTGGGAGCTCGTCGACGCCTTCTGGCCCGGCGGCCTCACCCTCGTGGCCAACCACCAGCCGTCCCTGACCTGGGACCTGGGCGAGACCCACGGCACCGTCGCCGTCCGGATGCCGCTGCACCCGGTCGCCATCGAGCTGCTCACCGAGTTCGGCCCGATGGCCGTCTCCAGCGCCAACCTCACCGGCCACCCGGCGCCGCAGGACTGCGACGCCGCCCAGGAGATGCTCGGCGACTCCGTCTCCGTCTACCTCGACGGCGGCCCCACCCCCGCCGACATCCCCTCCTCCATCGTGGACGTCACCGGCAAGAGGCCCGTCCTGCTGCGCGCCGGCGCCATCAGCGCCGAGCAGCTCCGCGAGGTAGTGCCCGACCTCGAGGTGGCGAATTGATCGCCCCGCAGGGGCGTGGCATAGCGGGACCGGACACGGACAGCTCTACCGACACCTTCCGCATCCTCCACGTCAGCACCGGCAACGTCTGCCGCTCGCCCATCACCGAGCGGCTGACCCGGCATGCCCTCACCGACCGCCTCGGTGACCCCTCCGCCGGCGGCCTGGTGGTGGAGAGCGCGGGCACCTGGGGCCACGAGGGCGCGCCGATGGAGGCACACGCCGCCACCGTCCTGGCCGACCTCGGCGCCGACCCGCACGGGTTCATCGGCCGGGAGCTCCTCGACGAGCACGTCATCCGCGCCGACCTGGTCCTGACCGCCACCCGCGACCACCGTGCCCAGGTCATCTCCATGGGCCACTCCGCGGGCCTGCGCACCTTCACGCTCAAGGAGTTCACCCGGCTCGTACGGGCCATAGACCCCGCGACCCTCCCGGACCCCGCACAGGCCGGCGGGGTGGTCGACCGCGCCCGCGCCCTGGTGCAGGCGGCCGCCGCGCTGCGCGGCTGGCTACTGGCGCCGAACGCGGAGGCCGACGAGGTCCACGACCCCTACGGCGCCCCCATCACCTTCTTCCGCTCCATCGGCGACGAGATCAACCAGGCGCTCGATCCGGTCCTCACCGCACTCACCGGAGTGGCGTCCCGCTCCTGAGCAGCGTCCGCCCGGCCCGGGGCCTACATTGGGTGGTGAGCCCATCGCACCCGTCCACAGCTCGGAGCCGGCGATGTCCGCGACCCCCGTCACCCCCGCGCCCCGCCGGGACGCCGCCGCACCGCATGCCGTCGCGGGGGAGTGGCACCGCTCCCGGCCCCCGTGGGGTGACGGCTTCGAGGCCCTGCTGCGCCAGGACCCCGAGCTCGGCGGCCTGCTCCTCGGCGAGGCCGAGCGCCAGGCGGACGGCCTGCAGCTCATCGCCGCCGAGAACTTCACCTCGCCCGCCGTTCTCGCCGCCCTCGGCTCGCCCCTGGCCAACAAGTACGCCGAGGGCTACCCCGGCGCCCGCCACCACGGCGGCTGCGAGCTCGTCGACCTCACCGAGCGGATCGCCACGGACCGCGCCAAGGCCCTCTTCGGCGCCGAGCACGCCAACGTCCAGCCGCACTCCGGCTCCGCCGCCGTGCTGGCCGCCTACGTGGCGCTGCTGCGCCCCGGCGACACCGTGCTCGCCATGGGCCTCCCGCACGGCGGCCACCTCACCCACGGCTCCCCGGCGAACTTCTCCGGCCGCTGGTTCGACTTCGTCGGCTACGGCGTGCGCCGCGACACCGGCCTGATCGACTACGACGACGTGCGCGCCCTCGCCCGCGAGCACCGGCCCAAGGCCGTCGTCTGCGGCTCGATCTCCTACTCCCGCCATCCCGACTACGCGGCCTTCCGCGACATCGCCGACGAGCTGGGCGCCTACCTCATCGCGGACGCCGCCCACCCGATCGGGCTGATCGCCGGGGGAGCGGCACCGAGCCCGGTCCCGTACGCCGATGTCGTGTGCGCCACCACCCACAAGGTGCTCCGCGGCCCGCGCGGCGGTCTGATCCTCTGCAACGCCGAGCTGGCCGGCCGCGTCGACCGGGCGGTCTTCCCGTTCACCCAGGGCGGCGCCCAGATGCACACCGTCGCCGCCAAGGCCGTCGCCTTCGGAGAGGCCGCCACGCCCGCGTTCACCGCCTACGCCCACCAGGTCGTGGCCAACGCCCGCGCCCTCGCCGCCGCCCTGGCCGCCGAGGGCCTCACCGTGACGACGGGCGGCACGGACACGCACATGATGACCGTCGACGTCTCCCGGCTCGCCCTGGACGCCGCCACGGCCCGCGGCCGGCTCGCGGCCGCCGGTATCACCCTGGACACCTGCGGCCTGCCGTACGGCGTCGGCCCCACCGCGCACGGCCTGCGCCTGGGCACCGCGGCGGTCACCACCCAGGGCATGGGGGAGGCCGAAATGGTGCGGATCGTCAGGCTGATGGCCACCGCGCTGCGGGAGGGTGTGACGGAACAGGGCCTGCGCGGGGTCCGCTCGGAGGTCAGGGAACTTGTGAGTTCATTCCCGGTATATCCGGCTTAGTCCTTCGGTTGTGAGTGAGATCACTCCAGTCGGCGAGCGGTGGATAACCTTCCGGCCTCGGCGACTCTGGGTAGTGGTGGCCGATTGTGCACCCTTCGGGCGGCGAGGGCGACCCTTGAGGTGGGCCCACCTGCTGACTACTTTGCGTGACGCGCGGGAGAGGGGCCGACATCTTTCGATCGTTCGATTAGCGGTTCGAATCTTCCTTGACAGCGAGTGACGGTGTCGGCCTAGGCTGCCGGTGTCTGCTGATCTTGGTCTGGGTGTCTGGGGCGCATAACGGACGGGGCGGGAAGTCATGCCCGGGGGGCGATCGGCGGGCATGCACATTTGGTGGTAAAAACGGGGGCGGGTGTAATGGCGTCGGATTCTTTCGTGACGCAAGATGCGGCTATCGCAGTTATTGGTCTTTCATGTCGGTTCCCCCATGCGCCGAATCCAGCCGAATTCTGGCGGCTGTTGCGCGAGGGAATCGATGCCGTAACGGAAACTCCCCAGGGGCGCCGTGATGCGGCCGGCCGCCCGGATTCCGACGGCGCCACTGCTGATTCCGGCACTTCCGATTCCACCCCGGGCGGGCAGGGCCCGCGCCGGGGCGGTTATCTCGACCGGGTCGATTCGTTCGACCCGGGCTTCTTCGGTATTTCCCCGCGCGAGGCCGCGGCCATGGACCCGCAGCAGCGGCTGGCCCTGGAGCTGGGCTGGGAGGCGCTGGAGAACAGCGGCATCGCGCCGCCCCGGCTGCGGGACAGCCGCACCGGCGTGTTCGTCGGCGCGATCTGGAGCGACTACGCGGAGCTCGCCAGGGAGCGCGGCCAGGCCGGCCCCGGCCGGCACACGCTGACCGGGCAGGCCCGCGGCATCATCGCCAACCGCCTTTCGTACGCCCTGGGCTTGCGCGGACCCAGCCTGGTGGTGGACACCGGGCAGTCCTCCTCCCTCGTCGCGGTGCACCAGGCGATCCAGTCACTGCGGCTGGGGGAGTGCTCCCTGGCGCTCGCCGGCGGCGTCAATCTGATGCTCGCGGAGCAGAGCTCCCTGGAGACCTTCGCCTTCGGTGGGCTTTCCCCCGACGGCCGGTGCCGCACTTTCGATGCCACGGCCAATGGTTTCGTACGGGGTGAGGGCGGCGGCCTCGTCGTCCTGAAAAGGCTTTCCGACGCGCTCGCCGACGGCGACCCGGTCCTTTCTGTCATCCGGGGCAGCGCGGTCAATAACGACGGCGGTGGCGAGGGTCTGACCGTGCCTCGCGGCGCGGCCCAGGAAGACGTATTGCATTCCGCGTACGAGCAGGCGGGCATCGACCCCGGCTCGGTCCAGTACGTCGAATTGCACGGCACCGGGACCAAGGTGGGCGACCCGGTCGAGGCCAAGGCGCTGGGTGCGGTTCTGGGTGCAGCGCGCCGGGCCCGCGCCGGGTCGAAACTCCGCGTCGGTTCGGTGAAGACGAATATCGGCCACCTGGAAGGCGCCGCCGGAATAGCGGGCCTCATCAAAACGATCCTGGCTATCCGTTCGGAGAAACTCCCGCCGAATCTGCATTTCACTTCTGCCCACCCGGACATTCCCCTGGACGAGCTGAACCTCCGGGTGCAGACGGCTCTGGAGCCCTGGCCCCGGCCGGATGAGCCGCTGCGGGCGGGCGTGTCCTCCTTCGGCATGGGCGGCACCAACTGCCACCTGGTCCTGGAGGGGCCGCCGCCCGCCGCCCCGGCGGTCGGCGCCCCGGTCGTGGAGCCCTCGGCGGTGCCGTGGGTGCTCTCGGGCCGCGGGGCGCGAGAGCACCCACGGCACCGCCGAGGGCTCCACGACCGGGGCGCCGACCGCCGGGGCGGCGGGCGGCGGCCCCTCCAGGACCAGGTGGCAGTTGGTGCCGCCCATGCCGAAGGAGGACACGCCCGCCCGCAGCGGCTCATCCGGCCGGGGCCAGGGCTCCAGAG
>NZ_JAGGOL010000198.1 GCF_018614525.1 Streptomyces sp. ISL-11 | reverse complement strand
GCGCTGCCGGGGGTGGCGTCGGCCGGCTGCGTCGTCGCGGTTCCGGCGAGCTGCGCCGCCGGGGCGGTGGCGGGTTCGGGGGCCGGGCTTCCGGGCGCGCGCCGTGCGCTGTCGGAAGCGGCGTCTGCCGGCTGCGTCGCCGGGCCCTTGGGCAGGTGCTGCGCGCTGCCGGAGGCTGCTTCGGCCGGCTGCGCCGCCGACCCTCCGAGCGCCCGCTGTGCGCTGCCGGGGCTGACATCGGCCCGCCGCGTCGCCGCGCCCCCGTCGGAGACCTCCGTGCCCTCCAGGGCGATCTCCTTCGCCGTCCCCGTGTCCCGGACGCGGAGCGTCACCGGATCGCGGCCCGGCACCCGCAAGGGATACGTCGTCCACGCCGGCTCGCCGCCCAGGCGCCAGCCCGTCGGGAGGGAGAAGGGGTCCAGCCAGCCCGCGGGGTCCGGCGTCGGACGCGGCTGTCGCAGCAGTCCCGCCGCCACGTACACCTCGTCCGGCACGGACGCCCGTACGAGCGTGGCCGCGTCCCGGTCGACCAGGCCCGTGTCCAGCGCGCCCGACACCACCGACGGGTGCGCCAGCAGCCGCCTCAGGAAGCCGACGTTCGTGTCGAGGCCCAGGACCACCGTGTCGGCCAGGGCCGTCCGCAGGCGGCGCAGGGCCGTGGCGCGGTCCGGGCCGTACGCGATGACCTTGGCGAGCATCGGGTCGTAGGACGTGCCCACCTCCGTGCCCTCGGCCAGCCCGGAGTCCACCCGGACGCCGTCGCCCGCCGGTTCGCGCAGGGCGCGGACCAGGCCCGCCGACGGCAGGAAGTCCACGCGGTCGCCGGTCGCCCGCGCGGTCTCGGCGCAGACGCGCGCCTCGATGGCGTGCCCGGTGAGGGTCACGTCCTCCTGCGCGAGCCCCAGCCGCTCGCCCGCGGCGACCCTGACCTGCCACTCCACCAGGTCCAGGCCCGTGACGAGCTCCGTCACCGGGTGCTCGACCTGGAGGCGGGTGTTCATCTCCATGAAGAAGTACGAGGACGGGTCGTTGCCCGGCACGATGAACTCCACCGTGCCCGCGCCCGTGTAGCCGCAGGAGCGGGCCGCCTGGACCGCCGCCTCGCCCATGGCCGCGCGCGTGGCCTCGTCGAGGAGGACGCTCGGCGCCTCCTCGATGATCTTCTGGTGGCGGCGTTGCAGCGAGCACTCGCGTTCGCCCAGGTGGATGACGTTGCCGTGGCCGTCCGCCAGGACCTGGATCTCGATGTGGCGGGGCCGGTCGATCCAGCGCTCGACGAGCAGGGTGTCGTCACCGAAGGAGCCGCGGGCCTCGCGCCGGGCGGCCGCGATCTCCTCGCCCAGCAGGGCCTCGTCGCGGACGAGCCGCATGCCCTTGCCACCGCCGCCCGCGGAGGGCTTGAGCAGCACGGGCATGCCGATCTCCCGCGCGGCGGCGGTCAGTTCGGCGTCCGTCAGGCCGCTGCCCGACGAGCCGGGGACCACCGGCACGCCGGCCGCCCGTACGGTCTCCTTGGCGCGGATCTTGTCGCCCATCAGCTCTATCGCCTCGGCGGGCGGGCCGAGGAAGACGAGGCCGGCGTCCGCGCAGGCGCGGGCGAAGGCGGCGTTCTCGGCGAGGAAGCCGTAGCCGGGGTGGACGGCCTGCGCGCCGGTGCGCGCGGCGGCGTCCAGCAGGCGCTCCACGGACAGATAGCTCTCGGCGGCCGCCGCCGGGCCGATCCGCACGGCGGTGTCGGCCTCGCGCACATGGCGGGCGTCCGCGTCGGCGTCGCTGAACACGGCGACCGAGCGGATGCCGAGCCGGCGGAGCGTACGGATCACACGGACGGCGATCTCGCCGCGGTTGGCGACCAGGACGGTGTCGAACATCGCGGGCATCCCCCTCACATCCGGAAGACGCCGTAGCCGGGCGCCGCGGGGTCTTTTTCGGGCAGCGGCGCGTTCGCGCACGCGGTCAGGGCGAGTCCGAGCACGGTGCGGGTCTCCAGCGGGTCGATGATCCCGTCGTCCCACAGCCGGGCGGTGGCGTAATAGGCGCTGCCCTGGGTCTCGTACTGCTCGCGGACCGGGGCGCGGAAGGCGTCCTCCTCCTCGGTGCTCCAGTGCTCGCCGCGTGCCTCGATCTGGTCGCGCTTGACCGTCGCGAGGACGGAGGCCGCCTGCTCGCCACCCATGACCGAGATCTTCGCGTTGGGCCACATCCACAGGAAGCGGGGCGAATAGGCGCGCCCGCACATGGAGTAGTTGCCCGCGCCGTACGAGCCGCCGATGACGACCGTGAGCTTGGGGACACGGGCGCAGGCCACCGCCGTGACCATCTTCGCGCCGTGCTTGGCGATGCCGCCGGCCTCGTACTGCCGCCCGACCATGAAGCCGGAGATGTTCTGGAGGAAGACCAGGGGGATGCCGCGCTGGTCGCACAGCTCGATGAAGTGCGCGCCCTTCTGGGCGGACTCGGAGAAGAGGATGCCGTTGTTGGCGACGATGCCCACCGGGTGGCCCTGGATGCGGGCGAACCCGGTCACCAGCGTCTGCCCGAACTCGGCCTTGAACTCGGCGAACCGGGATCCGTCGACGACCCGGGCGATGACCTCGCGCACGTCGTACGGGGTCCGCGAGTCGGCCGGCACCGCGCCGTAGAGGCCCGCCGGGTCGGCCTCGGGCTCCTCCGCCGGCTCCACGGACCAGGGCAGGGGGCCGCGCCCGGGGAGCGTGGAGACGATGGTCCGCACGATCCGCAGGGCGTGCGCGTCGTCCTCGGCGAGGTGGTCGGTGACGCCGGAGACCTTGGAGTGGACCTCGCCGCCGCCCAGCTCCTCCGCCGTGACGACCTCGCCCGTGGCGGCCTTCACCAGCGGCGGGCCGCCCAGGAAGATCGTGCCCTGGTTCCGGACGATCACGGCCTCGTCGCTCATCGCCGGGACGTACGCGCCGCCCGCCGTGCAGGAGCCGAGCACCGCGGCGATCTGCGGGATGCCCGCGCCGGACATCCGGGCCTGGTTGTAGAAGATCCGGCCGAAGTGCTCGCGGTCGGGGAAGACCTCGTCCTGCATCGGCAGGAACGCGCCGCCGGAGTCCACCAGATACAGGCACGGGAGCCTGTTCTCCAGGGCGACCTCCTGCGCGCGCAGGTGCTTCTTGACGGTCATCGGGTAGTACGTGCCGCCCTTGACGGTGGCGTCATTGGCGACGATCACCACCTCGCGGCCCGCGACCCGCCCGATCCCGGAGATCACGCCGGCGGCCGGCGCGGCCCCGCCGTACATCCCCTCGGCAGCCAGCGGCGCCAGCTCCAGGAACGGCGAGCCGGGGTCCAGAAGGGCGTCCACCCGCTCGCGCGGCAGCAGCTTGCCGCGGGAGGTGTGTCGCGCCCGCGCCTTCTCACCGCCGCCCAGCCGCGCCGCGGCCAGCTTGGCCCGCAGCTCCGCGGACAGCTCGCGATGCGCGGCCTCGTTGGTCCGCCAGGCGTCGGAGGCGGGATCGGCGGCGCTCCCCAGCACCGGTGCCTGCTGCATCAGGTCGAGCTCCCTTGCTCGGTTAATGAGCGTTAACACATTGCGTTCAGGTTAACGACCACTAACGCCGCTGTCTAGAATCGATTTCGTGAACGACGCAGCCCCCCGCATCCCGGCGGCCCCCGCCCCCACCCGCCGCGAGCAGATCCTCCAGGAGGCCGCCCGGCTCTTCGCCGAGCGCGGCTTCCACGGCGTCGGGGTCGACGAGATAGGGGCGGCCGTCGGCATCAGCGGCCCCGGGCTCTACCGCCACTTCGCCGGCAAGGACGCGATGCTCGCGGAGCTGCTCGTGGGCATCAGCGAGCGCCTCCTCGCCGGCGGCCGCGAGCGCGCCACCGGGGCCGGCGCGGCGGGCGGCGGCCCGGCCGCCGTCCTCGACTCGCTCATCGACGGGCACATCGACTTCGCCCTCGACGACCGCGACCTGATCACCCTGCACGACCGCGAGCTGGGCCAGCTGCGCGACAGCGACCGCAAACGGGTGCGCTCGTTCCAGCGGCAGTACGTGGAGCTGTGGGTCGAGGTCGTGCGCGCCCTGCACCCCGGCGCCGGCGAGGCCGACGCCCGCGCGGCCGTCCACGCCGTCTTCGGGCTGCTCAACTCCACCCCCCACCTCGGCCGCCCCGGCGCCCTCCCCGGGCGCGCGGCCACCGCGGCCCTGCTGCGCCGGCTCGCGCACGGCGCGCTCGCCGCCCTCTCCGCGGCCTGACCGGCGGCTTTCGTCCGGCCCTGGACAGTTCTGGTGACCGCCGGGTAACTTGCGCCCTGAGCGAGCGCTTAGGCATGCCGGTACGAGCATGCGCGGACGAGGGGGCTGACATGCGTCGGACCGTGTACAACGAGGACCACGAGGCGTTCCGGGAGACGATCCGCGACTTCATCGCCGCGGAGGTCGTCCCCGTCTACGACGAGTGGCGGGACGCCGGCTGCGCGCCGCGCGAGTTCTACAAGAAGCTCGGCGAGCTGGGCGTCTTCGGCATCGAGGTGCCCGAGGAGTTCGGCGGCGCCGGCGAGAGCAGCTTCAAGTTCCACGCCGTCATCACCGAGGAGTGCGCCCGCGCCGGCGTCAGCTTCGGCGGCAGCAGCGTGCACACCGCCCTGTGCCTGCCCTACCTCCTCGAGTACGCCAACGAGGAGCAGAAGCGCCGCTGGCTGCCCTCCTTCGTCTCCGGCGACATGATGACCGCCATCGCCATGACCGAGCCGGGCACCGGCTCCGACCTGGCCGGCATGAAGACCACCGCCAAGCTCTCCGAGGACGGCACGCACTACGTCCTCAACGGCGCCAAGACCTTCATCACCGGCGGCGTCCTCGCCGACCGCGTCCTGGTCTGCGCCCGCACCGCGCCGCCCAGCCCCGAGGACCGCCGCTCCGGCATCTCCATCCTCGTCGTGGACACCGCCTCCGAGGGTTACGCCGTCGGCCGCAAGCTGGAGAAGCTCGGCCTGCACTCCTCCGACACCGCCGAACTCTCCTTCACCGACGTCAAGGTGCCGGTGGAGGACCTGCTCGGCGAGGAGGGCAAGGCGTTCGGCTACCTCGGCCACAACCTCCCGCAGGAGCGGCTGGCCATCGCCGTCGGCGCGTACGCCCAGTCCGCCGCCGCCGTGGAGTTCGCCAAGGCGTACACCCGGGACCGCACCGTCTTCGGGCAGTCCGTCGCGGCCTTCCAGAACACCAAGTTCGTGCTGGCCGACTGCAAGTCCGAGGTCGACGCGATGGAGGCGGTCGTCGACCGCGCCCTGGACGCGCACGACGCGGGCGAGCTGTCCGCCGCCGACGCCGCGTCCGCCAAGCTCTTCACCACCGAGCGCGCCGCGGTCGTCATCGACAAGTGCCTCCAGCTGCACGGCGGTTACGGCTACATGATGGAGTACCCCATCGCCCGGCTCTACGCGGACACCCGCGTCAGCCGCATCTACGGCGGTACGAGCGAGGTCATGCGCTCCATCATCGCCAAATCGATGGGCCTGTAGACGGCGTGTGATGAACGAGGCACTCCAGGACCTGCTCGATCTCCTCGACCTCGAACGGATCGAGCAGGACATCTTCCGCGGCACCAGCCGCCCCTCGCTGGTGCCGCGCGTCTTCGGCGGCCAGGTCGCGGCCCAGGCCCTGGTCGCCGCCGGCCGCACGGTCCCCGACGACCGCCACCCGCACTCCCTGCACGCCTACTTCCTGCGGCCGGGCGACCCCGGCGCGCCGATCGTCTACACCGTCGACCGGATCCGCGACGGGCGCTCCTTCACCACGCGCCGCGTCGTCGCCGTCCAGCACGGGCAGCCGGTCTTCCACCTCTCCGCGTCCTTCCAGACGTACGAGGAGGGGCTGGAGCACCAGGAGCCGATGCCGCACGCGCCGAACCCGCTCGACCTGCCCACCGCGGCCGAGATGCTGCCCGCGCACGCCCACCGCTTCGCCGATCCGGCGGTCGTGGAACGGCTGCTGGACGCGCGGGCGGCGGTCGACCTGCGGTACGTCGACGACCCGCCGTTCGCCAGCGTCGGCGAACCGCGCGAGGCCAAGTCGCAGGTGTGGTTCCGGACCAACGGCAAACTGGCCGACGACCCGCTGCTGCACGTCTGCCTGGTCACCTACGTCTCCGACATGACCCTCCTGGACTCCGTGCTGCTCGCCCACGGGCGCGGCGGCTGGACGGTCGGCGACGTCGTCGGCGCGAGCCTGGACCACGCGATGTGGTTCCACCGCCCGTTCCGTGCCGACGAGTGGCTGCTCTACGACCAGGAGAGCCCCACCGCGCAGGGCGGCCGGGGTCTCGCCAAGGGCCGGATCTTCACGGAGAACGGCCAGTTGGCGGTCTCCGTCATCCAGGAAGGGGTCGTGCGGGTGCCGCGTTCGCGCACCTGATCGATACCATCGGTGCGTCGATGCCGCGGGAGGGGAAACGCATGACACGCGCGAGCGCGCCGATAGGAACGGCCTTCAGGGTGCTGCTGATGGCCGGGGGCGGCCTGGTCATCCTGCTCGGCATCGCCGTGCTCTTCTTCGGCCACGCCCGTATCGTCGACATGGCCGTCGGGCCCCGGCTGGCGGTCGGCCTCGTCCTCCGCGGCACCGAGGCCGCCCTGGTGTGGGGCGGCGTCTGGTGCTGTGTGCGCGGCTGGAACGGCGGCCGGGAGCCGGCTTAGGCGGTGGCCGGCGGATCTTCGGCTGCGGGCCGGCTGTGCCGCCTGCGGCGGCGGGCGCCCTGCGGGCGCGTCCTCAAGCGCCGGACGGGCTTGATTGTGGTTGGGGTCAGCCGCTTTCAGCCCGTTGGGGGCACCCCCAGCGGTAGCTGGGGGAGATTGAGGACACCGCCGCGCAGCGGTGGTGCGCACGACACGGCCCGCAGTGCCCGTTCACATGATCCGCCGGACACGGCCTAGCCCCAATGCCGGTGACTTAGGCGGTTGTGCTTCGTTGTCGTCGGTGTGGCGAGGGTGGGGCAGGTCAGGGCGCCTGCGGGTGAGCGGTTGTCGGACCGGATCGCGATCGGGGTGCTGACGCAGGCGTTTCCGCCGGAACTGATCGATGAGGTGGTCACGGAGACCGGGCGGGGCGAGCAGCGCAGCCGTCTGCTGCCGGCCCGGGTGG
>NZ_JAGGOL010000197.1 GCF_018614525.1 Streptomyces sp. ISL-11 | reverse complement strand
CCGCGGCAGCGGGCGGCTCGGGCGCACCCGGAAAGCGGGGCACCGCACCGGCCCCGGCGCCGGATGGCCACGACGACTCCCGCCCCGGCCGCTGGCCCAGCATCCGCGGCCCACGGGCCGGGGCGCGGGCGACCAGCCGGGACGTGGCCCGGGTCGCCGGCGTCTCGCAGGCGACCGTCTCGCTCGTCCTCGGCGAGAAATGGCGGGGACGGGTCTCCGAGCGGACCGCCGAAGCCGTACGGTCCGCCGCGCGGAGCCTGGGCTACCGGCCCAATCTCGCCGCCCGCAACCTCCGCCTCGGCCGCACCCGCACCGCGCTGATGGTCGTACCCGCCCTCACCAACGAGTTCTTCGCCCGCGTCTACACCGGCGCCGCCCGCGTCGCCGCGGAACACGGCATCGGCGTCGTCCTCTACCCCTCCCCCGAGGGCGTCGGCCCCGCCCGCGACCCCTTCGCCTCCGCCCGCGCCACCCTCGACGGCGTCATCGCCTCCTCCATGGCCGCCGAGGCCCTGACCGCCCTCCGCGAGGGCGGCCTGCCGCTGGTGATGCTCGACAGCGACCCGGCACGCGCCGAGGCGTCCGCCACCGTCAACCTCGACATCGCCGACGGCATGCGCCAGGTCGTCGAGCACCTCCTCGCCCTCGGCCACCGCCGCTTCACCCACCTCGCGGCCGACATCGACTCCTGGACCTTCCACGTCCGGGCCCGTGCCCTCGCCGAGGCCCTGCGCGAGGCCGCCGGCACCGACGTACACACCGAGCCCGCCGCCCTCACCGTCGCCGACGGGCTACGGGCCGCCGAGCGCGCCCTCACCCGCCCCGGCCCCCGGCCCACCGCCCTGATCTGCGACGACGACATCATCGCGGCGGGCGCCTGCAAGGCCGCCCGCCGCCTCGGCCTCCGCGTCCCCGACGACGTGTCCGTGACCGGATTCGACGACCTCTCGCTCGCCACCGCCGTCGAACCGGAACTCACCACCGTCCGGCTGCCCGCCGAAGCCGTCGGCGAGGCCGGCATGCGCGCGCTGATGGCCGTGCTCGACGGCCGCCCCACCGCGGTGCAGGCCCTGCCGGTGGAGCTCATCGGCAGGGGCACGACGGGCCGTGTCCGGCGGATCGTGTGAGCGGGCGCGCGGGGGCCGTCTCGTGCGCACCACCGCTGCGCGGCGGTGTCCTCAATCGCCGGACGGGCTAAAGGGGCCGAGCCCAGCCGCATCAAGCCCGTCCGGCGATTGAGGACGCGCCCGCAGGGCGCCCGCCGCCACAGGCGGCCAGGCACAAGACCCGGCACGCGAAAACGCCGGACGGGCTGGAAATCCAGCCCGTCCGGCGTTCGAGAACAGCGATCCGGGGTCCGGCCCCGATCAGGAGCCCTCGCCCTCGCCCTCGGCGGACTCCGTACCCTCCGCCTCGGAGGACCCCGCCGTCTCCTCGTCCAGCAGGCGGGAGAGCTGCCGGCCCAGCAGCCGCTTGAACTTGCGCTGCTGCGGCCGCGTACGGTCCAGGACCGCGACCTCCAGCTGCTCGGCGGTCAGCGTGCGCTCGCCGCCGTTGTTGTCCCGGGTCAGGGACTCGACCGCGAGCTTGAGCGCCTCGGACAGCGTCATGCCGTCCCGGTGCCGCTGGTCCAGATACGTGCTGATCTGGTCGGCGTTGCCGCCGACCGCGACCGAACCGTGCTCGTCGACGATGGAACCGTCGTGCGGCAGCCGGTAGATCTGGTCGTCCTCGGGGCCCGCCCCGACCTCGGCGACGATCAGCTCCACCTCGTACGGCTTCTCGCCGGCGCTGGAGAAGATCGTGCCCAGCGTCTGCGCGTAGACGTTGGCGAGACCGCGCGCCGTGACGTCCTCGCGGTCATAGGTGTAGCCGCGCAGATCGGCGTAGCGCACGCCGCCGATCCGCAGATTCTCGAACTCGTTGTACTTCCCGACCGCCGCGAAGGCGATCCGGTCATAGATCTCGCTGACCTTGTGCAGCGCGCGGGACGGGTTCTCGGCGACGAAGACAACACCGTCGGTGTACTGGAGCACGACAACGCTGCGCCCGCGCGCGATGCCCTTGCGGGCGTACTCGGCACGGTCGGCCATGGCCTGCTGGGGTGAGACGTAGAACGGCGTCGACACCGGCTATCCGTCCCTTTCTGTCAGTGGCGAGTGATGTCCATGAGCCATGGGCCGGCCCTCAGAGAAGCGCGGCCCGCGGGCCGTCCGGCTCCTCCAGCCGACGCTCGTGGATCGCGCGGACGATCTCGGAGCACTGGGCCTCGGTGAGCTTGCGGAATCCCTCGTCGGTGATGACGGTGACGATCGGATAGATACGGCGCGCGAGGTCGGGGCCGCCCGTCGCGGAGTCGTCGTCGGCCGCGTCGTACAGGGCCTGGACGACGAGCGTGGTGGTCTGGCTCTCGGTGAGGTTCTCCCGGAAGAGCTTCTTCAGCGCACCGCGCGCGAAGACCGAGCCGGATCCGGTGGCGGCGAAGCCGTGCTCCTCGGAGCGCCCGCCGGTGACGTCGTAGGAGAAGATGCGGCCCTTCTGGCGGTCGACGTCCCAGCCCGCGAAGAGCGGCACGACGGCGAGGCCCTGCATGGCCATGCCGAGGTTGCCGCGGATCATCGTGGACAGCCGGTTCGCCTTGCCCTCCAGCGAGAGCTGGGCCCCTTCGACCTTCTCGAAGTGCTCCAGTTCGAGCTGGAAGAGCTTGACCATCTCCACGGCCAGGCCGGCCGTGCCGGCGATGCCGACGGCCGAGTACTCGTCGGCGGGGAAGACCTTCTCGATGTCGCGCTGCGCGATGACATTGCCCATCGTCGCCCGCCGGTCACCGGCCAGCACCACGCCGCCGGGGAACGACGCCGCGACGATGGTCGTGCCGTGCGGGGCCTCGATCATCCCCTTGACCGGAGGCAGCGGGCGGTTGCCCGGCAGCAGCTCCGGCGAGTGCGCACCGAGGAAGTCCATGAACGACGACGAACCGGGTGTCAGGAAGGCAGCTGGTAGACGCCCGGTGCTACGAGTGTTGGCTTCCACACGTTTCCTTCCAGATACGCGATCGCGCGGCGCGGCGCGCCGGGATCGTCTCTCAACTTGCCGAATGCCGAATTGCAGTTGAAGCACAGTACGCCACGGATTTTACCCGTGTCGTGATCATGGTCTACGTGCACGGCCGGGGCGGAGAGACGGATGGGGTGGATGCCCCTCCGCGACGAGATCATCCGCTCGCGCCCCGCCTTGGTGATGCCGGAGGAGCGCTTGAGGTGACCGGCTCGACAAGGCGGCGACGTCGCCGCTCGATCGCGGTCTCTCCTCACCGGACCGCGGGCAACGCTTCACCCATTCAGCCACCCCACCCATCGTCACCTTAGATTCAGAGGCAAAGGCCCTCACTGCCCGCCCTTCTGAACGAATGAGCGAACGAAATCCTCCGCATTCTCCTCCAGGACGTCATCGATTTCGTCCAGCACGGAGTCCACGTCGTCCGACAGCTTCTCCTGTCGTTCCTTGAGGTCCTCCGAGACCTGGGCGTCCTGGGCCTGCTCCTCCACGTCCTCCGTGGATCGCGTGGCCTTCTGCTGCCCGCCGCCGGTGTCCTTGGTCGCCATATCCCTCACCCCGCTCGCTTCGACGTACAAGATCAGAGGTAGTTCGGATGTGCTCGGCCCTACAAGATCCGACCCTACAAGCCGGGTCGGACATCGGCGCCTCACTTGCTACAACGTCCCGGAACCACCGTGATGATTCCCGGATCGCACCCTTCTCAGACCCTCCCCCGGCTATCGCTGGGAGGTGCCCCCCTCAACCGCCCGACAGGACCCGTACCAGGTCTTCCGCCGTGCGACAGCGGTCCAGCAGCTCCTTGACGTGGTTGCGCGTGCCGCGCAGTGGCTCCAGGGTGGGGACCCGTTGCAGGGAGTCACGGCCGGGCAGGTCGAAGATGACCGAGTCCCAGGACGCGGCCGCCACGTCGTCGGCGTACTGCTCCAGGCAGCGGCCGCGGAAGTACGCCCGGGTGTCCTCCGGCGGAGCCGTGCGCGCCCGCTGCACCTCGGTCTCGTCCAGCAGCCGCTTCATCCGGCCCCGGGCGGCGAGGCGGTTGTACAGGCCCTTGTCGGCGCGTACGTCCGCGTACTGGAGGTCGACCAGGTGCAGCCGTGCCGCGTCCCAGTCCAGGCTGTCGCGGCGGCGGTAGCCCTCCAGCAGCTCGCGCTTGGCGACCCAGTCCAGCTCGCCGGACAGGCTCATCGGGTCGTGTTCGAGGCGGCCCAGCACGTCCTCCCAGCGGGTGAGGACGTCCTTGGTCTGCTCGTCCGCGTCGGCGCCGAAGCGGTCCTCGACGTACTTGCGGGCCAGCTCGAAGTACTCCATCTGGAGCTGTACGGCCGTGAGGGTGCGCCCGCTGCGGAGCGTGACGAGCCGCTTGAGCGTGGGGTCGTGGCTGACCTGGTGCAGGGTGCGCACCGGCTGCTCGACGGCCAGGTCGGAGGCGATGAACCCGTCCTCGATCATCGACAGGACCAGGGCCGTGGTGCCCAGCTTCAGGTACGTCGAGATCTCGGAGAGGTTCGCGTCGCCGATGATCACGTGGAGCCGGCGGTACTTCTCGGCGTCGGCGTGCGGCTCGTCGCGGGTGTTGATGATGGGGCGCTTGAGCGTGGTCTCCAGGCCGACCTCGACCTCGAAGTAGTCGGCGCGCTGGCTGAGCTGGAAGCCGTGTTCGTGGCCGTCCTGGCCGATGCCGACCCGGCCGGCGCCGGTGACCACCTGCCGGGAGACGAAGAAGGGCGTCAGGTGCCGCACGATGTCCGAGAAGGGGGTCTCCCGCTTCATCAGGTAGTTCTCGTGGGTGCCGTAGGAGGCGCCCTTGTTGTCGGTGTTGTTCTTGTAGAGGTGGATCGGCTGGGCTCCGGGCAGCTGGGCGGCGCGCTCGGCGGCCTCGGCCATGATCCGTTCGCCGGCCTTGTCCCACAGGACGGCGTCGCGCGGATTGGTGATCTCCGGGGAGCTGTACTCGGGGTGCGCGTGGTCGACGTAGAGCCGCGCGCCATTGGTGAGGATGACATTGGCCAGGCCGATGTCCTCGTCCGTGAGCTGGCTGGAGTCGGCGGCCTCACGGGCGAGGTCGAAGCCGCGGGCGTCCCGCAGCGGGTTCTCCTCCTCGAAGTCCCAGCGGGCTCGTCGCGCCCGGTGCATCGCCGCCGCGTAGGCGTTGACGATCTGGGACGAGGTGAGCATGGCATTGGCGTTCGGGTGACCGGGGACGGAGATCCCGTACTCCGTCTCAATGCCCATTACTCGCCGTACGGTCATGCGGCCCTCCTTGCCCGGCGGCGCCCCCTGGTGGGGTCGGCGCTCAAGTACCGCTGCGCAATCGGTCCCTGTGCGGTCCCCGATCCCCCACTGCGCATCGTGGCGGTATCGAAGAGCCTAGAACGGCTTTGCGGCGGTGGGGAGATCATTACAGTCATTGCTCCGGTTCGTGCCGTACCCGGTCGATCGACGCCCCCGTGCCGGGATCCTGGCGGAAATGCGGCGCGGCTGCCCGGAAAAACACGTCCGGCCGCGGACGCCCCGGGTGTCCCCCGCCGGGGCGGGGGCACAGGGCATTCGCGGCCGGACGACGGTTCTACAGGTACTGACCGGTATTGGCCACCGTGTCGATGGAGCGACCGGTGTCGGCGCCCTGCTTTCCGGTGACGAGGGTGCGGATGAAGACGATCCGCTCGCCCTTCTTTCCGGAGATCCGGGCCCAGTCGTCCGGGTTGGTGGTGTTGGGCAGGTCCTCGTTCTCCTTGAACTCGTCCACGCAGGCGGCGAGCAGGTGGGAGACGCGCAGACCCTTCTGGTTGTGATCGAGGAATGCCTTGATCGCCATCTTCTTGGCCCGGTCGACGATGTTCTGGATCATCGCGCCGGAATTGAAGTCCTTGAAGTAGAGGACTTCCTTGTCACCATTGGCGTAGGTGACCTCCAGGAAGCGGTTCTCCTCGGATTCCGCGTACATCTGCTCGACGACCGATTGGATCATGCCGGCCACGGCGGATTTCGCGTCGCCGCCGTGCTCGGTGAGATCGTCCGTGTGGATGGGCAGGGTGGCGGTCAGGTACTTCGAGAAGATGTCCTTGGCGGCCTCCGCGTCCGGACGCTCGATCTTGATCTTCACATCGAGGCGGCCGGGGCGCAGGATCGCGGGGTCGATCATGTCCTCGCGGTTGGAGGCACCGATGACGATGACGTTCTCCAGGCCCTCCACGCCGTCGATCTCGGAGAGCAGCTGCGGGACGATGGTGTTCTCCACGTCCGAGCTGACTCCGGAGCCGCGGGTGCGGAAGAGGGAGTCCATCTCGTCGAAGAAGACGATGACGGGGGTGCCCTCGCTCGCCTTCTCCCGGGCCCGCTGGAAGATCAGCCGGATGTGCCGCTCGGTTTCGCCGACGTACTTGTTGAGCAGCTCGGGGCCCTTGATGTTGAGGAAGAAGCTCTTCCCCGCGGGCTGTCCGGTGACCTCGGCGACCTTCTTGGCAAGGGAGTTGGCGACGGCCTTGGCGATGAGCGTCTTGCCGCAGCCGGGCGGACCGTAGAGCAGCACGCCCTTGGGCGGCCGCAGTTCGTGCTCCTTGAAGAGGTCGGGGTAGAGGTAGGGGAGCTCGACCGCGTCGCGGATCAGCTCGATCTGGTTTCCCAGGCCGCCGATCTTCGTGTAGTCGATGTCCGGGACCTCTTCGAGGACGAGCTCTTCGACCTCGCTCTTGGGGATGACCTCGTAGACGTAGCCGGAGCGGGGTTCGAGCAGAAGGGCGTCGCCGGCGCGGATGGTGATGTCCAGCAGCGGCTCGGCGAGCCTCACCACCCGTTCCTCGTCGGTGTGCCCGATGACCAGGGCGCGCTCGCCGTCCTCGAGGATCTCCTTGAGGGTGACGATGTCCCCGGCCCGCTCGTACTCCATGGCGTCGACCACGTTGAGGGCTTCGTTGAGCATGACCTCCTGGCCTCGCCGGAGGGTGTCGAGCTCGACGCTGGGGCTGACATTGACCCGGAGTTTGCGGCCTCCGGTGAAGATGTCGCAGGTGCCGTCGTCGTTCGCCTGCAGAAAGACCCCGAAGCCGGCCGGCGGCTGCGCGAGCCGGTCGACCTCCTCCTTGAGGGCCACGATCTGGTCGCGGGCCTCGCGGAGGGTATTGGCGAGCCGCTCGTTCTGAGCGGACACCCCGGCCAGGTTCGTCTGGAGCTCGACGATCCGCTCTTCGAGAATCCTCGTGTGACGCGGAGAGTCGGCGAGCTTGCGTCGCAGGACGGCGATCTCCTGCTCGAAATAGGCAACCTGGCTCGCGAGGTCGTCAGACCCTCGTCCCGGCCGGATGCCGCGGTTCATGTCGTCGTCGTGGGCTGCCACGGTCCTCACCTCCTCCAAGGGGAGCTGGACGCTTCCTGACCCTACCTGGGCCGGTGCAGGTTGAAACCCCTAGATCACAAACCCGGTCGGAGTGTGTCCGATCTTCACCCTTGCGCACGTCCTCACAGCAGGGGAATACCCACCCATCAACATCGGAAAGCGGGCGGTTGTATCGTCGACTCGGTCAACACCCGTCAGGGCTGGCTCCAATTGGTTCACGTACGCAGGAAACGGCAGGCGAGATGACCGTGCAGGATGAAGGACTCGGCGAGCTGGAAGTCTGGATCGACCAGGACCTGTGCACCGGCGACGGGATCTGCGCCCAGTACGCCCCCGAGGTCTTCGAGCTGGACATCGACGGTCTGGCCTACGTGAAGAGCGCCGACGACGAGCTGCTCCAGGACAAGGGTGCCACCACGCCCGTACCGCTGCCGCTGCTGACCGACGTCCGGGAGTCCGCGAAGGACTGCCCGGGCGACTGCATCCACGTCCGCCGGGTCGCGGACAAGGTCGAGGTCTACGGACCCGACGCTGGGTGACCCCTCACACACTCCCCGCGACCGGCAGGGGTTCCAGGACGAACTTGCCCCCCTTCCACCGCCATTCGACGCCCCGGCTGCGGTCCGGGCAGCAACGCGGCACCTGCGGGGTGGAGTAGCCGAGGAGGGTGGCCGAAATGGTCCCGCCGGTCACCGCGAAGCGGGTGACGCTCATCCGCTCCCCCGGGTCGACCAGGGTGGCCGTGACGCGGGGCGGCCCGCCGGGTGTCACGGGTGGGGCGAGGACGTAGACGCCGCTGGGCGGGGTGCCCGCCCCGGAGCGGCAGCGCACCACGGCGACGGTCTCGCGGCGTCCGTCGCCGTCCAGGTCGGCGACGGCCTGCCGGATGACGTCCACTCCGGCGCTGCCGCAGTCCAGGGGAAAGCGGGCGGCGCCCGGATCGGGTGCCGGCGCGGGCGCGGCGGCGGTCGCGGGGACCGAGGCGGTGGCGGTGTCGTCGCCGGGGCCGGCGAGCGCGGTGGCGGTGATCACGGCGGCGAGCGCGGCGGCGGTGACCGCCCAGTGCGCCGCGCGGGGGCGGGTGTGCGGGAGGCCGGGGGCCTCATGGGTCACGGTCGGGCCGGGTCCTGCCGGTGACTGCACGCGCGCTGACTCCTGTGGGCGGTGGCTGCGGGTTGATCCGCATCGTGCCATACGGCGGGTCGCCGGGGAACAGGGGGTTTGCCCCTGAAGGAGGTCAACGAACGGGCGCCGCCGCCGAGTTCCGCGGTGCGGTTCTCGGCGGCGGCGCCGGAGTGGTGGGGTGGCGGCCGGTGGCTCAGCGCTCGGCGGAGCCGCTCTGGCTGCCGGGTCCGGTGTAGTCCTCGCCGTACGCGCCCTTGGCCGGCCGGCGGCGGCGCAGCGGGGGCTCGACGCCGTCGGCGAGACGGCGGGCGGTGAGCAGGAAGCCGGTGTGCCCGATCATGCGGTGGTCCGGGCGGACGGCCAGGCCCTCCACGTGCCAGGTGCGGACCATGGTCTCCCAGGCGGACGGCTCGTTGAACGTGCCGTGCTCGCGGATGGCCTCGACGGTGCGCGCGAGCTGCGTGGTGGTGGCCACGTAGGCGCAGAGGATGCCGCCGGGGACGAGGGCCTTGGAGACGGCCTCCAGGCACTCCCAGGGCGCGAGCATGTCGAGGATCACGCGGTCGACGTCCGTGTCGGACAGGTTGTCCTGGAGGTCGCCGACGGTGAGCTGCCAGGCGGGGTGCGGGCCGCCGAAGTAGCGCTCGACGTTCTGGGTGGCGATCTCGGCGAAGTCGGCGCGGCGCTCGTAGGAGTGCAGCATGCCCTGGTCGCCGATGGCGCGCAGCAGGAAGCTGCTCAGGGAGCCGGAGCCGACGCCGGCTTCCACGACGCGGGCGCCGGGGAAGATGTCGGCCATCGCGAGGATCTGCCCCGCGTCCTTGGGGTAGACCACCGCGGCTCCGCGCGGCATGGACAGGACGTAGTCGGGGAGCAGGGGGCGCAGCGCGAGGTAGGCGACGTTTCCCGTGGTACGGACAACACTGCCCTCGGGAGCACCGATCAGCTCGTCGTGCGGGAAGGCACCCTTGTGGGTGTGGAACTGCTTCCCGGCTTCGAGCGTGAAGGTGTAGTGGCGTCCCTTGGGGTCGGTGAGCTGGACCTGGTCCCCGACCTGGAAGGGGCCGCGACGGCGGGCGGCACCGGTCGGTTCGGACATGTGACCAGCCTACCGGCCCTGGGGCTGGGGTCGCGCCATCGCGGCCACGAATGCGCGTTCGACGTCGGTGGTGGAGAGCACTCCGTAGACCTCGCCGGTGTCCTCGACGACCAGGTATTCGCTGGCGGGGGTGGTGCGCAGGACGTCGAGGAGGTCCTCGCCGGAGAGCTCGGCGGAGACGCGCATGCCGTCCGTGATGTCCTGGGCGAGGGCGCTGACGGCGACCCAGGGGCGGCGGTGTTCGGGTACGCCGGCGATGGCGGCCTCGCGGACGAGGGCGGTGGGGGTGCCGTGGCCGTCGACGACGACGAGGGCGCGGGCGCCGGCCTCGCCGGCCCGGCGCAGGGCCTCGGAGAGGGGTGTGGCCGCCTCGACGGGGACGGCGCGGCGGGTGAGGGTGCGGGCCCGGAGGTCGGGGAGGCGTTCGCGCAGGCGGGCCATGCGCAGGCTGTTGCCCGCACCGGTCCAGATGATGGCGGCGAGGATGGCCGCGAGCAGGGCGTCGGTGAGGGAGTCGACGCCGCCGAAGCTCTTGGAGTCCTCGCCGACGCCGCCCGCGCGGGTGAGCAGGGGCAGGCCGATGAGTACGGCGACGGCGAGGGCGCGGCCGATCCAGGCGGCGGCGACGGTGCCGGTCATGGGATTGCCGCTGATCTTCCAGACGACCGCGCGGAGCATGCGGCCGCCGTCCAGGGGAAGGCCGGGCAGCAGGTTGAAGGCGGCGACGAGCAGGTTGGAGACCATCAGGCCGCCGAGGAGGACGCTGGGGACGGTGCCGGGCTCGACGAGGAACAGGGCGAGGTAGAAGAGGCCGGAGAGGATCAGCGAGAGCAGGGGGCCGACGAAGGCGAGCACGAATTCGCGGCCGGGGGTCTCGCTCTCCTTCTCGATCTCGGAGACGCCGCCGAAGAACTGGAGCTGGATGCGGCGCACGGGGAGCTTGAAGCGCAGGGCCGCGACGGTGTGCGCCAGCTCGTGGACGAGCACGGAGGCGTAGAAGGCGATGGCGAAGAAGAGGGAGACCAGGTAGCGGGCGCGGCCGAGCTCGGGCAGGACGCGGTCGAGCTGGCCGCCGAAGACCCAGGTGATGAGGGCGGCGACGAGGAACCAGCTGGGTGCGACGTAGACGGGCACGCCGAAGGGGCGGCCCATGAGGATGCCGCCGCCGCTCGCGCGCGGGCGTCTCGGCTTGCGCTCCCCGGGCTCGCCCTGGGTCCCGGCGCCCCCGCTGCCGGACCGGCCCTGCCCGCTGTTGTCCACGATGTCCCCTCGTCGGATGCGGCCCCCGCACGGCGGGTGTGTTGTCCCGATCATGCAGTGCGAGGGGGTCTGTCGTCGATGGTATGCGGCCGACTGTCAGTGACGGGCCGTAGGGTTCCTGTCATGGGATTCGCCACTACTGAGGAAAGCGCCGGGGAGCCGGCGGGGCCGTCCGGCGCGCTCGGACCGGAGGCTCCGGGCGGGCCGCCGGCGCCGGTCGGGCCGGCCGCGACGACCGGGGC
>NZ_JAGGOL010000196.1 GCF_018614525.1 Streptomyces sp. ISL-11 | reverse complement strand
GGTCGAGGCCGGCGGCCGCGGCCGCCGCCAGGCCGGCCGCGGTCAGCCCGGCGGTGTGCAGCCGCCCCCGGCAGAACTCCTCCAGCGTCGCGCCGTCCCGGACCCGCCCGGCCTTCACGGCGGCCTCGGCCCCGCCGGAGTGCGCGTGTCCACCGGCGGGGAACCGCCCGTCGGCGAGTACGAGCAGCGCGGCGCGGGCGGCGGGCGAGGTGTGCTGATGTGCCATCAGAAGAGGAAGTACCGCTGCGCCATGGGCAGTTCCGCCACCGGCCGGGGGTCGACGACGTCGCCGTCGATGGTGACGGTGAAGGTGTCCGGGTCGACCTCGACGCGGGGGCGGGCGTCGTTGCACCGCATGTCCGCCTTGGTCAGGCCGCGGGTGGAACGGATCGGCACGAAGCGCTTGCCGAGGCCCAGCCGTTCGGGCAGGCCGTCGTCCAGGGCCCATTGGGTGGTGAAGTTCAGCGAGTTGGCGGCCGGGGCGCGGCCGACTCCGCCGAACATGGGACGGGGCAGGACCGGCTGCGGGGTGGGGATGGAGGCGTTGGCGTCGCCCATCTGCGCGTACGCGATCTGGCCGCCCTTGATCACCAGCTGCGGCCGGACGCCGAAGAAGGCCGGTTCCCACAGGACGAGGTCGGCGAGCTTGCCGGTCTCCACGGAACCGATCTCGCGGTCGAGGCCCTGGGCGACGGCGGGATTGATGGTGTATTTGGCGACATAGCGGCGGGCCCGCCGGTTGTCGGCCGGCCCGTCGCCCGGGAGGGCGCCGCGCCGTCTCTTCATGACGTGGGCGGTCTGCCAGGTGCGCAGGACGACCTCGCCGATGCGGCCCATGGCCTGGGAGTCGGAGGAGATGATGGAGATCGCGCCGAGGTCATGCAGCACGTCCTCGGCGGCGATGGTGCCGGGCCGGATCCGGGACTCGGCGAAGGCGAGGTCCTCCGGCACGGCGGGATTGAGGTGGTGGCAGACCATCAGCATGTCGAGGTGTTCGTCGACGGTGTTGACGGTGTGCGGGCGGGTCGGATTGGTCGAGCTGGGCAGGACGTTCGCCTCGGAGACGACGGTGATGATGTCGGGCGCGTGGCCGCCGCCCGCGCCTTCGGTGTGGTAGGCGTGGATGGAGCGGCCGGCGATGGCCGCGAGGGTGTCGCCGACGAACCCGGCCTCGTTGAGGGTGTCGGTGTGGATGGCGAGCTGGGCACCGCTCTCCTCGCACACCGCCAGGCAGGCGTCGATCACGGCGGGGGTCGCGCCCCAGTCCTCATGGATCTTGAATCCGACGGCGCCGGCGCGCAGTTGGGCGCGCATCGAGTCGTACGAGACGGTGTTGCCCTTGCCGAGCAGGCCGATGTTGACGGGATAACCCTCCATCGCCTCGAACATCCTGGCCAGGTGCCAGGAGCCGGGGGTGATGGTGGTGGCCTTGCTGCCTTCGGCCGGGCCCGTGCCGCCGCCGACGAGCGTGGTGACGCCGGAGGCGAGGGCCTCGTCGGCGAGCTGGGGGCAGATGAAGTGGACGTGGGCGTCGACGGCGCCCGCGGTGAGGATCTTGCCGTTGCCGGCGATGATCTCCGTCTCGGGGCCGATGACGAGGTCGGGGTGGACGCCGTCCATGGTGTCGGGGTTGCCGGCCTTGCCGATGCCGGTGATCCGGCCGTCGCGGATGCCGATGTCGGCCTTGACGATGCCCCAGTGGTCGAGGACGACGGCACCGGTGACGACCGTGTCGGGCGCGCCCTCGGCCCGGGTGGTGCGCGCCTGGCCCATCGACTCGCGGATGACCTTGCCGCCACCGAAGACCGCCTCGTCTCCGGCGTGGCCGGGACCGCCGCTGCGGTCCTCCTCGATCTCGATCAGGAGGTCGGTGTCGGCGAGGCGTATCCGGTCGCCGGCGGTCGGCCCGTACAGCTCGGCGTAGGCGGCACGGCTCATCTCAGTCATCGAGCGGCCCTCCGCACGTGCCGCGCAGCCCTTCCACGACGCGCTTGCCGCCGATGGGCACGAGGTCGACCTCGACGGGGAGGCCGGGCTCGAAGCGCACGGCGGTGCCCGCGGCGACGCACAGCCGCTTGCCGTGGGCGGCGGCGCGGTCGAAGACCAGGCCCGGGTTGGCCTCGGCGAAGTGGTAGTGGGAGCCGACCTGTACGGGTCGGTCGGCGGCGTTGAGGACGGTGAGCCGGGTGCGCGGCAGCCCCTGGTTGAGGCGTACGGGCTCGGCGGCGGTCAGGATCTCTCCGGGAATCATGGCGGTCTCCCCCGTCAGCCGATGGGCCCGTGGACGGTGACGAGCTTCGTACCGTCCGGGAAGGTGGCCTCGACCTGCACCTCGTGGATCATCTCGGGGATGCCCGGCATCACCTCGGCGCGGGTGAGCACCTTGCGCCCGGAGGACATCAGCTCGGCCACGGTGCGCCCGTCCCGGGCGCCTTCGAGGAGGTGGACGGTGATCAGGGCCACCGCCTCGGGATGGTTGAGCAGCAGTCCGCGGGCCCGCCGCTTCTCCGCGACGTCGGCGGCCACATGGAGGAGCAGGCGTTCCTGCTCGTGCGGGGAGAGTTGCATGCGTCCACCTCACTGGAGAGCCAGGCGTCCCGGTCGAACACGCCAGGCACATACCTGTGTTCTACACACTGTTGACCTGGGGTTCTTCATCGGACGGCCAGGGATTGCAGATTAGAGCGCAACCTTTTCCAACGCGTTAACTGGCTCTTTGCGCATCCATGGCCGGAGGTGGACGGGGCCCCCGAGGCGGTCAGTCCTCCGCGCGCCGGCCGTCGGCTCCCTGGTGCCGGGCGTCGGTCCCCCGTTGCCGGCCGTCGGCCCCCTGGTGCCGGGCGGCGATGCCGAACCGGCCGCGTTCGCCGGGAGCGGACGACAGCGGCCGCACGGTGGAGACCGTGCTGATCACGCGCTCCTCCTCCGTCGGCTCCCCCTCTTCAAGTCGTTGCAGGTCAGCGGCCGACACCAGGGCCACGAGCGGCTTGCCGTGCCGCGTGACGACCACGCGTTCACCGCCGTAGACGACGCGGTTGATCAGATCCGCGAGCTCGGCTCGGGCTTGCGTCACAGGAATTTCGTAGGCCATGCTCAGCATTCTAACGGGACGTACGTCCTGTACATTTTTTACAGACAGGGGAGCCGCGATGCACCACGCCACCGCACGCCACGTCCTGCCGGAGTTCACCGAGCGCACCAGCTACGGGACCCGTTCCATGGACCCCTACTCCAAGCTGCTGTCCGAGCGCATCGTCTTCCTGGGCACGCCGGTCGACGACGCCAGCGCCAACGACGTCATCGCGCAGTTCATGTATCTGGAGCACGCGGGGCCCGACCAGGACATCTCGCTCTACATCAACTCCCCCGGCGGCTCGGTCTCCGCGATGACCGCCATTTACGACACCATGCGCTACGTCGGCTGCGACGTGGAGACGATCTGCCTCGGGCAGGCCGCGTCCTCCGCCGCCGTGCTGCTGGCGGCCGGGACGCCCGGCAAGCGGCTGGCGCTGCCGCACGCGCGGGTGCTGATCCACCAGCCGTCGCTCGCCGAGCCGGTCCGCGGGCAGGCGTCGGATCTGAGCATCCAGGCGGCGGAACTGCTGCGGACCCGGGACACTGTCGAGGAGATGCTGGTCCGGCACACCGGGCAGAGCGCGGAGCGGATCCGACGCGACACCGAACGCGACAAGATCTTCGACGCCGAGGGTGCGCTGGCCTACGGGCTCGTCGACCGGCTCACCTCCAGCCGCAAGCAGCAGGACCTTCTCCACCGCGCGCGGTGATCCGCCGTGCTGCCCCCCGAACTGCCGCCGCTGCCGGCCCTGACCCGGGCCGAGGGCGAGGTCGTCGACTGCTATCTGCACGTACTGGATCTCCTGGGCCGGATCAATCCGGCCCGCGCGCAGGACACGTACGGCGGGCTACGGGCGGCGCAGACCTTGGTCGTCGCCGCCGCCCAACTGCGGGACGCGCTCGCAGTCATGTACGAACGCGGCGAACGGGAGGTGCACGCGGGCACCCTGGCGCGGGCGATGCTCGTCCTGGACGGAGAGCGGCGGGCGCGTCGGGTCGCTCTCCCGCTCACACCCCCGCCCACACCCACGGACCCCGGGTCGGCGAGCGAATAAACAGCGCTCCCGCAGACGTCGGAGGGTGACGTAGACGCGCGCGGTGATCGATTTCAACCGGGCACGCACGCCGCGCCGGAACGGCGGTGACGGGCCGCAGGCCAGCGGCTCAACAAGGTCACACCGAAACGGTCAACTCACTCCATGTCCAGCGGAATTGCCCAGAAGTGATCAGCCTCACATACCCCTGGATCCGCTCGGAATCCGTACCAGGGCTGCGCCAAGATCCGGTCGACGACAAGACCCCGCCATCCCGGCGGGGCGGTCCAGGCGGACGCCGAACCCTGCCGCTGCCTGGATGCCGGGTCGACCGAACGCATCGGTGGGGATGGAGGACCCAAGCACGGTGGGACGACCAGAGTAGTGCGGTCGGCCCTTGGGGTGAAGCCGTTGAGACGGCCGGGCAACCTTCGCCTGCCCGAACCCGACAGGTCATCCTTCACAGGCGGCTGACGAAGGGTTGGCACACCATGGGCGCTCACAAACGTCCGTCCAAGCTTCCGGCAAAGCTGTCGAAGGCCGGCGCGGCCTCGGCTCTCACTCTCGCCGCCGTCGGTGCCACGGTGCTGGTACCGGGCGGGGCGACCGACGCGGAAGCCTCGTCCGTCTCGACCACGGCACTGAGCATCGCGGCCTCGAAACAGGGCTCCCCCTATCAGTGGGGCGCCACCGGCCCGTACCGCTTCGACTGCTCGGGCCTGACGCTCTACTCCTTCAAGCGGGCGGGCAAGACCCTGCCCCGAACGGCCGCCCAGCAGTACAACGGCACACGTCACATCTCCCGCGCCTCTCGCGTCCGGGGCGACCTGGTGTTCTTCGTCTCCGGACGGGGCATCTACCACGTCGGCATATACGCCGGTGACGGCAAGATCTGGCACGCGCCCAAGACCGGCGCCGTCGTCCGCCTGGAGCGGATCTGGACCAGCAGCGTCCGCTACGGCCGGGTGAACTGAGCCAGGGCACCACCGCACCGCCGCCCCGGGCCCTCCGCACGCCGTGCGGGGGGCCGTGGGCTCCTCAGCGCTCGGCGCCGACCGGCACGGTCCACGGCAGCGAGATCCACACGGTCTTGCCGCCGTCCGAGGTCCGCGTGAAGAACAGCCGCCCGCCGTGCTCGGCGGTCAGGCAGCGGATGATGACCAGACCCCGGCCGTTGTCCTGCTGCACGGCCGCCGGCAGCCGGCGGGGATAGCGTGGATGACTGTCCGTCACCCCGATCCGCAACTCCCGGTCGAGGTGGATGTCCACGGTGAAGGTCGGCGACTGTCCACGGGTGTGCTGCACGGCGTTGGTGGCGAGCTCGGAGACGATCAGGCGCACGGTCTCGGCGGTGTCCGTACCGCCCGCGACTCCCCACTCGGCCAGCACTCCGGTGACGTAACGGCGGGCCGTGGAGACCGAGGCGGGGGCACTCGGCAGAGTGACGGTGGCTTCTTGGTGGTCGGCCATGGCACTGTCCCTTTCCCACCGGGACCGGACTGTCGATGCCTCGCGACGCTTCGCGCACTGAAGTCGAAAGTGGTCCCGGACGGCTCTGTCGCGACAGAGTGCCACCGACCGCGACCGTCATGGGGGCGATCCCCCGAGATATGCATATATCTGTCGCTCGAAGTGGTGAACTCTACGACGCGAAACCGTATTCGGGCGGCACACTGGTCCCTTGACACCGGCGTGTACGTGTTCACCTCGGGCGGTAGGGAGGGCTGATGCGATACGGACCCGCGGTGCGCCGCCGCAAACTCGGCGCGGAATTACGTCGCCAGCGTGAGCTCGCCGGGCTGACCAGCCTGGACGCCGCCCGCGCGGTGGGCTGGCACCAGTCGAAGGTCAGCCGGATCGAGACCGGCAGCAGTGGCGTGAAGTCGGCGGACGTGGCACTGCTGTTGGACGCCTATCAGGTGACGGACCCGGAGCTGCGCGCCCTGTTGGGTGCGCTGTGCGGCGCGGGCTCGGCCGACGCCGAGGGAGGGCGGCGCGGCTGGTGGTACGCCTACCGCAATCTGCTGCCCTCCGCCTATCTGGACTTCATCAGCCTGGAGTCGGAGGCGTCGCGGTTGCGCACCCTGGAGACCGCCGTGGTGCCGGGGCTCCTCCAGACCCCCGCCTACGCCCGGGCCGTGACCCGGGCTGCGCTCAACGACCCGCCGCCGGAGCAGGTCGAGGAGCTGGTGCGGGTGCGCATGGCGCGGCAGTCGGTGCTGCGGGGCGAGAAGCCGCTGGAATTGTGCGCGGTGCTGGACGAGGCCGTGCTCCGCCACGAGGTGGGTGGACGGGAGGTGATGGCCGGGCAGTTGCGGCATCTGGTGGAGACGGGGTCGCAGGGGCATGTGCGGCTGCACGTCCTGCCCTTCTCCAGCAGTGGCCACATCGGTATCACCGGGCCTTTTGTTATCTTCTCGTTTCCGCGCATTGCTGATCTGGATGTGGTTGTTCTCGACCACTTGACGAGTAGCCTCTACTTGGAGCGGAAAGAAGACCTCCGGGCGTACGGCGCGGCATTCTCCACGCTGCGGACGCACGCCCTCTCGCACGAGAACTCATTGGATTTCATCGCCGGGATCCACGACGGCGCGTAGGGAGGCACCATGTCCGCAATGCCTCGGTACGTACCTTCCGCATCAACCCTCTGCGGCGCAGTGTGGCGGCGCAGCAGCTACAGCACCGGAATGAACAACTGCGTCGAGACGGCCGACCCGGGCCCGGGGACCGTCGCCGTGCGCGACTCCAAGCGCACGGCCGGCCCCGCCCTCGTGTTCACCTCCGCCGCCTGGTCCTCCTTCCTCGGAGGACTGGGCGACGGGACGTTCCACCCGCTCGACGGCCCCCGCGAAGGGGCCGCCGGGCGGATCTGATCCACCCCGAGCACCTCAGGCGGCCGGCGCGGTCCTCACGACCGTGGCGGCCGCCTCCTCGATCTGCCGGTCCGACAGGTCCGCGCGGGCGGTCAGCCGCAGCCGCGAGATGCCGTCGGGCACGGACGGCGGCCGGAAGCAGCCCACCGCGAGCCCCGCGGTCCGGCAGTCGGCCGCCCACCGCACGGCGGCCTCGGGCGAGGGGGCCCGTACGGAGACCACCGCCGCGTCGGGCCGTACCGCCTCGAAGCCCGCCGCCGTCACCCT
>NZ_JAGGOL010000195.1 GCF_018614525.1 Streptomyces sp. ISL-11 | reverse complement strand
GAGTTGGCGACGGCCCGCCGCGGCGGCGGGGCGCTGCCCGCCGTGCGGGTGGACGACGGCGCGGTGGCCACCGCGTTCGTCAGCGAGCGGCTGCTGCGCGTCGACGGCCTCGCCGCCACCACGTTCGCGCCGCTCTCGCGGTTCTGGCGGGCGCGGGACGGGTGGGTGCGTACGCACGCGAACTACCCGCACCACCGCGCCCGACTGCTCGCGGCGCTCGGACTGGCCGACTCCCCGGACGAGGACGCCCTCGTGGCCCGCGTCGCCGCCGAACTGGCCACCCGACCGGCCGAGCGGGTGGAGGAGGACGTCTTCGCGGCCGGGGGACTGGCCGTCGCCGTGCGCACACCGGAGGCGTGGGCCGCGCACCCCCAGGGTGCGGCCGTGGCCGGGCGGCCCCTGCTCACGCTGGACCGGATGGCCGACGGGCCCGTCCGCAGGCTGCCACGGGAGGCAGGGCCGCCCGCCCGGGGGCTGCGGGTGCTCGACCTGACCCGGGTCATCGCCGGGCCCGTGGCCACCCGTACGCTCGCGCTGCTCGGGGCGGAGGTGATGCGCGTGGACTCCCCGGCGCTGCCGGAGAGCCGGGACGCGCACGCCGACACGGGCTTCGGCAAGCGGTCCACGGTCCTCGACCTCGCCCGGCGGGCCGACCGCGCGAGCTTCGAGGAGCTCCTCGCCGCCGCCGATGTCGTCGTCACCGGTTACCGGCCGGGCGCCCTGGACCGCCACGGGCTGACCCCGGAGGCGCTGGCCGCGCGGCGGCCGGGCCTGGTGGTGGGGCAGTTGAGCGCCTGGGGCGCGTACGGGCCGTGGGGCGGGCGGCGCGGATTCGACAGCCTGGTCCAGGCGGCCTGCGGGATCGCCGCGATCGAGGCGGGGGACGACGGCCGGCCGGGGGCACTGCCCGCGCAGGCGCTGGACCACGGCACCGGCTATCTGCTCGCGGCCGCCGTGCTGCGGGCCGTCACCGAGCAGAGCACGGGCGGCGGCACCCACCTCGCGCGGCTCGCGCTGGCACGTACCGCCGCCTGGCTCACCGGCGGTGTGACCCCGGATCCGGGAGAGGCGAGCGGTGCGTACGAGCCGGGGGAGTGGCTGACAGAAGTGGAGGGCCCCTTGGGGCGGGTGCGGTACGCGCGGTCTCCGGTCGCCTACGAGGGCGGGCCGGCGGACTGGGCGCGGCTCCCGGGGCCGTGGGGCGCGGACGCCCCTCGGTGGGGCTGATGGAGCCGATGCGTCTCCCGGCCGATGTCAGTGCCGGATCGTACGATGAAGCGGTGTTGGATCACTCCCCGGCCGACGACGGCCGCTACCTCGCTCAGGGTCCGCGCGTCGCCATCCGGGCCCTCACCCCGGCGGACGGCGCGGAGTTCACGCGCCTGGCGCGCGCCAGCGCCGGGCTGCACCACCCGTGGCTGACGATACCGACGACCGGGGCGGCGTTCGAGAGATACGCCGAACGGCTGGACGGGGAGCAGCGGGTGGGCCTGCTGGTCTGCCTGCGGGACAGCGGCGCGTTCGCGGGGTTCATCAACATCAACAACATCGTGCGGGGCGCCTTCCAGTGCGGGGCACTCGGCTACGGAGCCTTCTTGGGCGGCGAGGGCCGCGGCCTGCTGGGCGAGGGCATGGGGCTCGTACTGGACCACGCCTTCGGGCCGTTGGGGCTGCACCGGCTGGAGGCGAACATCCAGCCGGGCAACGCGCGGTCGACGGCGCTGGTGAAACGGCACGGATTCCGCCTGGAGGGGTTCTCGCCGGACTTCCTCTTCATCGACGGCGCGTGGCGCGACCACGAGCGGTGGGCGATCACGGCCGGCATGGGGCCGGGCCGGCAGGACGTTCAGCGGGGATCGAGGCAGGGCGCACCACAGGGTTGAGAGACCTCCACCGAGGACAGACCTCCCATCGAGGTCGGAGAGAACGAGGTGCCGTGCCGACGACCATCAGGCGTGCCGTGCTGTCCCTTCCCGCGGCCCCGCTGGGCCCCGAGAACCCGCTGCCCGCGCTGCTGCCGCCCCGCGATCCGCACCACCTCGACGCGGGGCAGCGCGCCGCGCTGCCCCCGGCCATGGCCCGGCAGATCGGCTACGCGCCGCTGGGCAGCGTGCTGCCCGTGCGCCGGCGCGACGGCTACACCCGTCGGCGCACCCCCACCGACGTCGACGCGATCGTCATCGAGAACGACCGGCTGCGCGCCACGGTCCTGCCGGGGCTCGGCGGCCGGGTCCACTCGCTCGAACACAAGCCGTCGGGGCGGCAGTTGCTGTACCGCAACCCCGTGCTCCAGCCCGCCGAGTTCGCCCTGAACGGCGCGTGGTTCTCCGGCGGCATCGAGTGGAACATCGGCGCCACCGGGCACGGCCCCCTGGCCATGGCCCCGCTGCACGCCGCCCGCGTGCCCGCGCCCGGGGGCGGGGAGATGCTGCGGCTGTGGGAGTGGGAGCGGATGCGCGACCTGCCGTTCCAGGTCGACCTCTGGCTGCCCGACGGCTCCGACTTCCTCTATGTCGGCGCGCGCGTCCGTAACCCCCACGACCGGCCCGCGCCCGTCTACTGGTGGTCCAACATCGCCGTCCCCGAGGACGAGGGAAGCCGTGTCCTGGCCCCGGCGGAGGAGGCGTGGCGGTTCGGCTACGAACGCGGGCTGAGCCGGGTTCCCGTGCCGCACTGGGACGGTGCCGACCACACGTATCCGACCCGCGGCCGGCACGCCGCCGACTTCTTCTACGACGTGCCGGACGGCGCGCGCCGCTGGATCACCTCGTTGGACGCGGAAGGCCGCGGCCTGGTGCAGACGTCGACCGATCTCCTGCGCGGGCGCAAACTCTTCGTCTGGGGCTCCGGGCGGGGCGGACGGCGCTGGCAGCAGTGGCTGACCGAGCCCGGCCACGGTGGCTACGCCGAGATCCAGGCGGGCCTGGCCCGCACGCAGTTGGAGCACGTACCACTGGAGCCGGGCGGGGAGTTCGCCTGGCTGGAGGCGTACGGGCCGCTGGCCGCGGACCCGGCCGCCGTGCACGGCGCGGACTGGGCGGCGGCGCGTGGCGAGGTCGAGGGCCGGCTGGAGGAGGCGCTGCCGCGTGCGGCCGTCGACGAGGCGTACGCGGCGTGGCGCCCGTACGCCGACCTGGAACCCAAGGAGAGCCTGGCGACGGGCTCGGGGTGGGGCGCGCTGGAGGTCGAGCGCGGCGGCCACGACCTGCCCGGCACGCCCTTCGGCCCGGAAACGCTGGGCGAGGAGCAGGAACCGTGGCGTGACCTGCTGCGCACGGGCACCCTGCCGTACCCGACGCGGGTGCTGCCGCCGTACGCCACCCTGGTCTCACCGCCCTGGCAGGACCTGCTGGAGCTGGCCGTGCCCGGGAACCCCGTGCACGACCCCCATCTCTGCTACCACCTGGGCGTCGCCCGCTGGCACGCCGGCAACCGCTCGCAGGCCGTCCGCAGCTGGGAGCAGATCGCCGACGACGACTGGCCGTCGATGCGCTGCCTGGCCGTCGCCGACCAGGTGAACGGCCACCCGGAACGGGCCGCCGACCGCTTCCTCCAGGCGTTCGAGGACGCCCGCGAGGAGCGGCGCGACGGCGCGGTGTGGACGGCGGCGATGGCGGCCCTCGGACGCGAGACGATCGAGGCGCTGCTCGCGGTGGGCCGCGCGGACGAAGCGGCCGCGGTCCTGTCCGGCCTCCGTCCGGGCATCCGGGAACGCGGCCGCTTCCAGCTGCTGCGCGCCCGGGTCCTGCTCGCGCGCGGCGACGCCGCGGCGGCGCGCGGGATCTTCGACCGGGGCTTCGAGGTGGCCGACCTGAGAGAGGGCGACGAGACGCTCGCCGACACGTGGCACGCGATCGCGGAGCGCCTCGTCGCGGGCGATTCCCCGATCACCGAGGCCATCAGGGCCCGCGCCCTGACCGAACACCCCCTGCCCCGCCGCTACGACTTCCGGATGCGCCCCGCGTAGGCCGCCGGCGGGGGCGGCTCAGTCCCAGGTGTTGAAGACGACCGCACCCAGGGTCTCGGCGGCGTAGTAGCGGATCTGCCGCCACTCCTCCCGCGAGAGCGCCGATGTGTCCACGCCGAAGAGAGGCGTGGTCAGCTGTCCGGCCGTCAGCACGACGAAGCCGGAGGAGCGGAAGACGTGCGACCAGGGCGGTGGAGGTACGAAGTCGTGCATGAACCCGTTGCCCCGGTCCTCGGTGAAGGCGATCCACGGATGATGGGCGTGGCACAGGACGACGCTCTCGCCGCCGCCGTGGATGACCGAAGCGGTGTGGAAGGTCCGGGGGTAGCGCTGTTCCTCCACCCCGCCCACCCTCCCTCCGGCAGCCCGGACGGCAGCGTGAAGGATGGCCCGGAACGCCCGCGGATCGGTCGGCGGAGGCGGGTCCTCCTTCGGAGAGAAGAAGCCCGTCGCCCCCCTCACCAGCTGGAACACGGTGTCACCTCAAGAGCCATACCGCTCATTCTGGCGGGACCCCCCTCGGGCCTCGGGGCCGGGTTGGGAGGCTTACCGCAAGGAAGACGCGGCCCGCCCCCCGCCCGGCGCCCCTCACTACCCCGCCTTGCGGTCCACGTACTCGAAGACCGAACCGTCCGGGTGGCGGGCCACGACGTTGCGGCCGATGGGGGTCGGCAGGGGGCCCGCGATGATGTCCGCGCCCACGGCCGTCAGGTCCGTCACCGCTTCGTCGACGTCCGTGACGGCGATCGTCGCCGTGATCTTCCGCAGGATCGACAGCTCCTTCTCCGGTCCGCTCATCAGGAAGAAGCAGCCGACCGCCGCCACCTCGACGCCGCCGCGCCGGAATCGCAGTGCTTCGGCGCCGGTCAGACGCTCGTAGACAGCCACCGCCGCTTGCAGATCGTCGACGCACACACGGAGCGAAGTCCCCAGAATGTTCATGAGGACAAGGCTAGTTGGCGGAGGAGCCGGTCCAGGGCGAGGCAAGTGATTGGCCCGAAAGGGTGGGTTGTCGAACGGGTCATCCAAGAGTGAGGTGGGGGTGCGCTGCGCAGCATCGCATTGTCATACAAGAACGCGACATCGGAGGACATATGTCGAGTGCGACGCAACCCGCCAATCGTGCTGCTGGACAGTGACCCGGCCCGCCGGAGGGTGCTGGCGGACAAGCTTGAGGGCTGGTACGGGAAGGACTTCCAGGTGCTCCAGCTCCCCGCCGGGCAGGAGGCCGTGGGCGCGCTCACCGGATGAGGCGGCGACGGGACGCACATCGCGCTCGTCACCGGCGTGGGTGACAACGGCGGCGGGCTCACCGGGATGGTGGAGGCGGCCAAACTGCCCACCGCCGCCGGCCTGGTGTCGCTGGGGCCCGACGGCGGCGCGGTTCCCCCCGCCACGGAGGCGGGCGTCTCCGTGAGCCTCACCGACGGCCTCCTCGACGAGGACCACCGGCAGATCGTCGACCGGCAGATCCACGCCTGGTGGGAGCGCGCCCCGAAGCAGGTACGGGACCAGTACGCGGTCGTCGGGATCACCGGGCCCATCCGCTCCGAGGCGGCCTTCCGGATCCGGGAGTTCCTCACCGGATCCGGGGTGGTGTTCAAGTGGCCCGAGCATTCCGGCGGCGCCACCGTCGTCGTCAACGTGACGGTGAAGGGCGACACCAAGACCTTCACCGACCCCACGCTCGCCGTGCTGGCCGCCGCCCTCGGGCCGGCACCTCCTCGCGGATCGCCAACTACCTGGGATTCCCCGGCGGCATCGTCGGCCACGACTTCGCACAGAAGGCCCTGGAGCAGGCGAAGGGCTTCGGCGTGGAATGGGAGCCCCTGCGGACGGCGAAGAAGCTCAACGTCCGCGAAGGAGCCGGCGGGTCCACCGATCCGCACTCCGTCGAGCTCGACGACGCCAAGAAGAGCACGATCAAGGCCGGCGCCGTCATCGTCGCCACCGGCCTGGCCTGGCGGCGGCTCGACGACAGCACCAAGGCCAACGAGCTGATCGGCTCCGGGGTGTACTACCAGGCGCTGGTGACCGACGCCGAGTACACCAAGGGCCAGGAGATCGCGATGGTCGGCGGCGGGAACTCCACGGGCCAGGCCGTGGTGTACTTCGCCCAGTTCGCCAAGAAGGTCACCATGATCGTCCGTACCGACCTGAGCAAGATGTCGGCGTACCTGGTCGACGAGATCAACGCCCTCAAGGCGGCCGGCAAGGTCGAGATCCTGCTCAACACCGAAGTGAAGCTGTGCGAGGCGGACGGGAACAAGCAGCTCAAGAACCTGAAGGTGGGCCCGAAGGGCAGCAAGAACCAGGCGAACAGGGACATCCCGACCCGGTGGCTGTACGTCCTGATCGGCGGCGCCCCCAACACCGACTGGCTGGGCGGCCGGCTTCAGCTCGACAGCCAGTCCAAGACCGTCCTGACCGGGCGCGACGTGACCGGGCAGACCGGCCTGACCTCCACCGCCACCAGCGTGCCCGGCGTCTACGCCGTCGGTGACGTCCAGTTCGGCGCGCCGCCGCGCGTCGGCGGGGCCGTGGGCCGGGGCGCCGCCGCCCTCGCCGAACTGTTCGGCTACATCGCGAAGAACAAGCAGTACTTCCCGACGTACGCCGGCAAGCCCGGCAAGAACGAGCACCGGAGCTGAGCGACACCCCGCCTGCCGGCCCTCAGCCGGCCGGCAGGCGGTAGACCACCAGCGCCTCGTTCTCCTTGCGCAGGAACAACTCCGCCGGCGCCGGCGCGATCTCCCCGTCGTACGCGAGGTGCGTACCGGGTCCGATGTCACTGATCCGCAGCTGCCGCACCCGCGCCGTGCGCAGTACGGGGGAGTGCTTGAGGCCGCCGGAGAGGGCCGCCGCGAGCAGCCGCGTACGCGCCAGCCGGCCGCCGGAGACCATCCGCACGTCCAGCACACCGTCCGCGAGATCGTGCCGCCGCACCGGGGCCAGGCCCAGCCCCCGGTAGGTGCAGTTGCCGGCGAAGAGCATCCACACCCGCCGCCGCCTGCCGTTGACCCGGATCGTTTCCGGCTGCGCCGTGCGCAGCACGTGCACCGCCGCCAGCACCCCCGCCGGCCAGGCCCCGACCCGCGGCGCCCACCGCTCGCGCACCCGCACCAGCTCGGGGTACGCGCCGATGCTGAAGGTGTTGAGGAACCAGCGGCTCCCACCGTCACCGAAGCGCACCATGTCCACCGCCACGGCCTCCCCGGCCTCCACGGCACGGGCGGCGTCGGCGACGGACTCGATGCCCAGGTCGTACGCGAAGTGGTTGAACGTGCCGCCCGGCAGGACCGCCAGCGGCAGCCCGTACCGGTGGGCCACCGCCGCGGCCGCGTTCACCGAGCCGTCGCCGCCGAACACCCCCAGCGCGCCGCGCAGTTCCCGCGCGCGTTCGGCCGCCGTCTCCAGCGCCTTGTCCAGCGACTCGCCGCCGCCGTCGGCCGTGAGGGCGCAGGCGACGACCTCGGCGCCCGGCAGCGCCGAGCGCACCTCCTGCTCCGGGTCGGGCCGCAGCGCCGCCGCGCGCTGCCCGGAACCGGAGTTGGCGACCACGATCAGACCCTTGCCGCCCGGCAGCGCCGGCGCGTCCGCCCTCGGCCGCGCGGGCGGCGCGAGCTGCGCCCGCGTGGGTACCAGACCGCGTACGGCGAAGGCCGCGCCCGCGCCCAGCGCCGCGCCCGCCAGCACATCACCCGGATAGTGCACCCCGGTGTAGACGCGCGAGAAGCACACCGACAGGGCGAGCGGTGCCAGGGCCAGCCCCCACGCCCGGTTCTCCAGGGCGACGCCCGTCGCGAAGGCGACGGCGGAGGCCGAATGGCCGGAGGGGAACGACGTGGTGATCGGCTGACGGGCCAGCTGCCGTACGAGCGGCACGGTGTCCCGCAGCGGCCGCACGCGCCGCACCGACCGCTTGCCGAGCGTGTTCACCGCCGCCGACGCCAGCGCCAGCGAGGCCACGCCGCGCAGCGCCGCCC
>NZ_JAGGOL010000194.1 GCF_018614525.1 Streptomyces sp. ISL-11 | reverse complement strand
GAGCGGCTCCGGGCCCCAGGCCCTAGAGCAGGTCCCGCGCTCGGCTGCCGAGCACCCGCGGTACGGCCACGCCGCCCGCCAGGGCCACGTAGCTCCGCAGCCCGCTCGTGGCCCGCCCGACGTCGAGCACCGCGCCCGCCGGCACCCGGACCGCCGCGCCCCACGCCACCGGCCGGCCGTCGACGCGCACCGGGCAGGGCGCTCCCGTCACGGCCGCGATCACCGCGGCGTCGGCCCGTACGGCGCAGCCGTCGAGGGTGGTCTCCAGCGTCGCGCACCGCGCCGGGTTGCCGGCCAGGCGGTTGGCGAGCCGGTGCGCGGGCTCGTCGAGGGCGCCGGAGCGCCCGACGCCCAGATGCGCGTGACCGGGCCGGCCCAGGTCCTGGACGGTGGTCAGCGCCCCGGCCCGCACGACCGTCAGGCCGTTCACGCGCTCACCTCGAAGCGCACCCGCGTGCCCGGGGCGAGCAGCGCCGCCGGTTCCCGCCCGGCATCCCACAGCACCGCGTCCGTACGGCCGATGAGCTGCCAGCCGCCGGGGGAGGAGCGGGGGTAGACGCCGGTGTACGGACCGGCCAGGCCCACCGAACCGGCGGGGACGGCGGTGCGCGGCGTCGCCCTGCGCGGCACCCGCAGGTGCTCCGGCAGGCCGGTCAGATAGCCGAAGCCGGGCGCGAAGCCGCAGAAGGCCACCCGGAATTCGCACCCGGAGTGGATGCGCGCGACCTCGTCCTCGGCGACGCCCCACAGGGTGGCGACCTCGGCGAGGTCCGCGCCGTCGTAGTGGACCGGCAGCACGACGGGATCGCCGTCGGCGGCCGTCAGCGGCGGCACCGTCCAGCGCGGGAGGTCCGCGGCGAGCGCGCGCGGCTCGTCCAGGCCGTCGAGCAGGACGGTGCGGGCGGCCGGGACGATCTCGCGCACCGGCGGTAGGGTGCCGGCGGCGCGGCGGCGCAGCAGCTCCGCGTGCAGGGCCTGGGCCCGCTCGGTGGTGGCCACCTCCACGAGCAGGGCGTGCCGTCCCACGGGAAGGACGCGGGGAGCCGGCTCGGGGGAGGTCACGCGAACGCCTCCAGCCGGACGCCGGCCGCCTCCAGTGCCGCCCGTACCCGCAGGGCGAGTCCGGCGGCGCCGGGGGTGTCACCGTGCAGGCACAGGGAACGGGCGCGGACGATGACGTCCTCGCCGGTCAGGGCCGTGACGGCCGCCTCGCGGGCCAGGCGCACCGACCGCTCGACGACGGCGCCGGCATCGAGGACGACGGCGCCGGGGGCGCGGCGGGGGACGAGCGTGCCGGCCGCGGTGTACGCGCGGTCCGCGAACGCCTCGGTGACCGTGGGCAGTCCGGCCCGCTCCGCGGCCTCGTGCAGCCGCGAGCCGGGCAGGCCGAGCACGGGCAGGGCGCCGCCCGCCCGCAGTACGCCCGCCACGACGGCCGCCGCCTGCTCGGCGTCGGTCACCGTGCGGTTGTAGAGCGCGCCGTGCGGCTTGACGTACGCGACGTCCGAGCCGGCCGCCCGCGCGAAGGCGCGCAGCGCGCCGATCTGATAGGTGATCTCGTCGGCGAGCTCGTCCGGGGGCACGTCCATGGCCCGCCGGCCGAAGCCGGCCAGGTCACGGTAGGAGACCTGGGCGCCGATGCGCACGCCGCGCTCGACGGCGCGCTCGCACACGCGCCGCATCGTGGAGGGGTCACCGGCGTGGAAGCCGCAGGCGACGTTCGCGCTCGTGACGACCGACAGCAGGGCGTCGTCATCGGTGAGGTGCCAGCGCCCGAACCCCTCGCCGAGGTCGGCGTTGAGGTCGAGCACGCCGCCGGCGCGCGGGCCAGCGGCGGTCCCGGTGGTCGGTCCGGTCATGAGGAGGTCCCCCCGCATCGCGTCGAGGATGAGCTGTCGGGCATCGTCGAGGTAGCTGGTCAACTCCGTCTCCGCACGCGCGTACTCGCCGTTCTCCAGCAGCTTCGCGAGGGCGCGGTTGCGCAGCAGGAACGGTTCGTGGAAGTGGCGTGGCGAGGGCATCGCGTGGAAGGCCAGGCGCAGTTCGGCCAGCAGCCGGTCCATGGCCGCGTCGATGCGGGCGCTGCCGCCGAGCGCGGCGAGCGCCCGGTGGAAGCGCAGGTCGGCCGAGCCGACCTCGCGCCAGTCGCCGGCCGCGGCGGCCCGCTCGGCGCGGTCCACCGCCTCGGTGACGGCGGCGCGCAGCGGCCGCGGCGCGCCGGCCGCGGCCCGTACGCCCGCGGTCTCCAGGGCCGCCCGTACGCGGTAGACGTCCGTGACGTCCGCCGGTTCCATGACCCGGACGAAGACGCCGCGGTTGAGCAGGTGCACCACGAGGCTCTCGTGGATGAGCAGCCGGAACGCCTCGCGCAGGGTGTTGCGCGAGACGCCGAGGTCGCGGCCGAGGGCCTCCTCGGACAGCCGGGTGCCGGGCGGCAGCTCACCGGCCTGGATGCGGTCGCGGAGCACGTCGGCCACACGCTGCGCGGTGGACAGGGCCATGGCTACCCCCAACTGAGCGGCGGTACGGACATCGGGCGGTGCGGACGTCAAGCAGTACAGGTATCAGGTGCTACGGCCGTCGGGCGACGCGGACACCGGTGAGCGGGTGCGAGCAGCGGCGGTGCGCGGGGCGACGCGGAAGGCCGTACGGAAAGGCACGCGAACCCCCTTGAGGATTGTTGAACAATATCTTAGCCTCCTCGCCAAGTCGCTTCACTCGTTCGAGTGAGGACCGGGACTCCGGAAGGCAGGACGCATGATCGTTCTCCTGGGCGTCCTCGTGGTCGTGCTCGGCTTCGCCACGAGACGCAACCCCCTGCTCGTGGTCGGTGCCGCCGGCATCGTCACCGGCCTCCTCGGGGGCCTCTCACCCCAGCGCGTCCTCGCCGCCTTCGGCACCGGGTTCGCCTCCAGCCGCACGGTGACGATCTTCGTCATCACCCTTCCGGTCATCGGCCTCCTGGAGCGCTACGGGCTCCAGGAGCAGGCCCGCCGGCTGATAGCCCGCTTCGGCGCGCTCACCACCGGCCGCTTCCTCGCCCTCTACCTCCTGCTGCGCCAGCTCACCGCCGCCCTCGGGATCAAGGACGTCCTCGGGCACGCCCAGACCGTCCGCCCGCTGGCCGCCCCGATGGCCGAGGGCGCGGCCGAGCGCCGCCACGGCCCGCTGACCGACAGGACGCGGGAGAAGATACGGTCCTTCGCCGCCAGCGCCGACAACGTCGGCCTGTTCTTCGGCGAGGACGTCTTCCTGGCCGTCGGCTCCATCCTGCTCATCACCGGCTTCGTCAACACCAGCTACCACACCCATCTCGAACCGCTCAGCCTCGCGCTCTGGGCCATCCCGACCGCCCTGTGCGCCCTGGCCGTGCACGGGTGGCGACTGCTGCGCCTGGACCGCGAGCTGGCGCTCACCACGGCCGGGACCACCCGGGAAACGGTCGAGGGGGCCGTCAAATGATCAAGGCGGAGTGGTTCTACTGGCTCGTCGGCGCGATCTTCTTGTTGATGGCCGCGCAGATGCTCACCGACCGCACCAACCCCAAGCGCCACGGCACCGCCGCCTTCTGGGGGCTGCTCGGCCTCGGCTTCGTCTACGGCACCTGGGTCGCCGACAAGTCCGCGCCGGCCGAACCGCTCGGCGCCGCCGTCCTCGTCATGATCTGTCTCGCCGGCTTCGGCTTCACCGGGCGCGGTACGGCCCGTACGAGCACCCCCGAGGAGCGGGCGGCGAGCGCCCGACGGCTGGGCAGCAGGCTCTTCGTGCCCGCGCTCACCATCCCCGCCGTCGCCCTGATCTGCGCGGTCGGCGTCAAGAAGCTCTCGGTCGGCGGTGAGCCCGTCCTCCAGAAGGGCAGCGAGACCATCCTCGGCCTGGGCATCGGCGCCGTCGTCGCCCTCGTCGTCGGCATGGTGATGGTGCGCGAACGGAAGCTCTCCACCCCCGTGCACGCCGGGCGCTCGATGCTGGAGTCGATGGGCTGGGCCATGCTGCTGCCGCAGCTGCTCGCCACCCTCGGCACGATCTTCTCCGTCGCCGGGGTCGGCGACCAGGTCCGCAGGATCACCACGGCGGTGCTCCCCGACCACTCCCTCTACATCGCGGTCACCGTCTACTGCGTGGGGATGTTCCTCTTCACCGTCGTCATGGGCAACGGCTTCGCGGCCTTCCCCGTGATGACCGCCGCCGTCGGCTGGCCGGTCCTCGTGGCACAGGAGCACGGCAACGCGCCCGCCGTGCTCGCCATCGGCATGCTGGCCGGATTCTGCGGCACCCTGGTGACACCCATGGCCGCCAACTTCAACGTCGTGCCCGCCGCCCTGCTGGAGCTCAAGGACCAGTACGGGCCGATCAAGGCCCAACTGCCCACGGCGGTTGCCCTGCTCGGCTGCAATATCGTGATCATGGCCCTGTTCGCCTTCTGAGACCCCTGTCCGACCCTGCTGGGGAGTGCCCATGACCCGGATCCTGCTGACCGGATTCGAGCCCTTCGGCGGCGAGGGCGTCAACCCGTCCTGGCAGGCGGTCCGTGCCGCCGCGGCCCACCCGCCGGACGGCCTCACGCTCACCGCCGCCCAACTGCCCTGCGTCTTCGGCGGCGCCCTCGACGCGCTGCGCGCCGCCGTCACGGCGGCCGACCCCGACGTCGTCCTGTGCGTGGGCCAGGCGGGGGGCCGCCCCGACATCACGGTCGAACGCGTCGCCGTCAACATCGACGACGCCCGCATCCCCGACAACGCCGGCGCGAGCCCCGTCGACGAACCCGTCGTCCCCGGCGGACCCGCCGCCTACTTCGCCACCCTGCCCGTGAAGGCGTGCGTCGCCGCCGTGCGGGAGGCAGGGCTGCCCGCCTCCGTCTCCCAGACCGCCGGCACCTTCGTCTGCAACCACGTCTTCTACGGGCTGATGCACCTCGCCGCGACCGAACGCCCCGGGCTGCGGGGCGGATTCGTGCACGTACCGTACGCGCCCGAACAGGTCACCGACCGGGCCCTGCCGTCACTCCCCGTGGCCGCCGTCGCCGAGGCGCTGCGTGTGATCGCGGTCACCGCGGCCGGGCGCGTCCAGGACATCCGTGCGAGCGGAGGAGCCACACACTAGGACGGGGCGGGCATTTCGCCCGTGCCGTTTCGTCCGTTGTCAGGGTGAGCGCCTACTCTGTGCGACGTGACTTCTCCAGCCCCGGCGACCGTTCCGCCCCAGCTCAACGGGTCCTCGCGGCCGGCCCCGGGCCCGGCCGCCGACGAGGGCCTGGCCCGCCGGCTGCGCGCGCTCGCCTGCACGGCACCGCTGCACGACCTCGACGCGCGCAAGGCCAACCTCGCCGGGGAGTACGGCGTCTACGCCATGGCCGAGGTGGCGCTGGCCGCCATCGACCTCGTCACGCTCAACATGGACTTCGACACCGGAGCCGATCACGAGCAGATAGTGGCCCGCCTGCTGCCGCGCGTCGCCGCGCAGGCGCCGGAGCGCCCCCACGGCGAGCACGAGCGCGTCGCCCGCTGGGTCCTGGAGAACCTGATCAACGTCGGCAGCGTCGACCGCGGCTTCCGCGCCGTCTACGGCACGTTCGGCCAGGACGGCGTCTATGTGCGGCGCGACTACGACTTCAAGCTCGTCGAGGAAGTGCCCGGCCACGGCGGCACGGTCTTCCTGCGCACCACCGACGAGGCCGTCAACGTCCTGGTCGGAGCCCTCGACACGGACGTCACCAGCGCCCAGATCGCCGCCGAGGTGAAGCTGGAGGTCCTCATCAGCCGGGGCCGCCTCGCCGACGCCCAGCTCGCCGCCGAGCAGGCCCGCTACCGGACCGTGCAGTACGCCGAGACGCTCCGCAAGACCCTCGACGCCACGCGCCGCAACGTCCGCGCGGTCGACTGGCTCAGCGCCGTCCCCGACATGATCGCCGAGGCGCTCGACCACGTCGCCGACCGCTACCGCCACGAGAACGCGATCCTCACCAACATCCGCAAGGCCCGCGACGAGGCCGAGGACCCCGAGCACAAGCGGCGAGCCGCCGAGCTCGTCGACATCGTCAAGGACTGCATCCGCCGCCACACGCAGCTGCAGTCCCGGCTCCTGGAGGCCGGCCCGCTCTTCCGCGCCGAACAGGACCGCCAGGCGTTCGCGCCGACCGCCGCCTCGTCCGGCCTCGACCTGTACGGGCAGCTCCTCGCACCGCTGCTGCCGCTGCCCGTCGAGAGCGCCGGGCGCGTCACGGACGCGTTCTTCGCCCGGGGCACGGGGCTGCGCACCCCCGCCTCCGTGCGGGTCGGCGACCTCGTCGAGATGCTCCTGACGCCTCCGGCCGAGCGGGAGCACCTCGGTGTGGAGATGCCCGAGCCGGACCTGGTCGAGACGCCGGACGACAGCCGCTTCAGCGAGGAACAGCTCGCGAGTGCGATGGAGCTCCTCACCCTGCCCCCGGACGCCCCCCGCCGCCTCTCCGGCCTGCTGGCCGACGCGCGCCGCCGCGACCCCGAACTCCCCTACCTGGTCGCCCTCCTGGCCGTCCACGCGGCCAGCCCGTCCGTCGGCACGGCCTACCGCCAGGGCGAGCACTCGCTGCTCTTCGCCGTCGACGACGGCACGCAGCTCGACGACATCGAGTTCGGGGGCGCGGACCTGATCGTCGGCACGGCCCTCCTCGACGCGGCGGGCATGGCCGCGGACCGCACGGAGGCGGCGTGATGGCCGTGCGGCCGGCTGGGGGAGCACGGGCGATCCGCCCCACGGGGTTGCCTGCGGCAGGCTCGGATCCGGCGCGGACCGGTGATGCGCCCGCATGGCTGCGGCCGGCCGTTTCGTTGCGGCGGCGAGTGTGGTCGGACGGTGCCGGGCCGGTGGCTGTCGCTCCTGCCGTGGCCTGTCGCCGGTCCGGCACCGCCGAGCCGCGCCGTGCGGCGTCCCGCCGTTGCGGCGGGGATGAGGGCGCGGCCCTCTCGGTGTGCCGGCAGGGCATCCCGCCGCGACGGCGGATCACCACGGCGCCGCTGACCGGTGCGGCGCCCGCATGGCTGCGGCCGGCCGTTTTGTCGTGGCGGCGAGTGTGGTCGGGCGGTGCCGGGCCGGTGGCTGTCGCTCCTGCCGTTGCCTGTCGCCGGTCAGGCACCGTCGAGCCGCGCCGTGCGGGGTCCCGCCGTTGCGGCGGGGATGAGGGCGCGGCCCTGTCGCAGGGCGTCCCGCCGCGACGGCGGACCACCACTACGGCGTGGTCCGGCACCGTCGAGCCGGCCGGTGCGCCGCGACGGCGGACCACCCCGCCGTGGCGGGTCACCACCACGCCGCGGCCCGGCAGCTTCACACCACCATGGAACCCAGCGGGAGCTACACCGTGACCGAGTACGACGTCTACGAACCGGCGGAGCCCACCGCGCCCGACGCGGAGTCCGTGCCCACCCCGAGCGGCAGCGGCAACGTCACGCCCGCCGACGCCGCCGACGCCGCGCGGCTCATCGCCTTCGGGCTGCAGCCCAAGCTGCTGCCCGCCCGCGACGCGGAGTACGCCGAACTCCTGCGCCGCCACCGCGACGACCCCGCCTTCGCGCGCCTCGCCGACGCCGTCGCCGCTGGGCTCGGGCTGATCGTCCTGGAGGTGTCCACCCGCGCCGGCATGGCCGTCACCGCCGCCGAGGACTCCGTCTTCGCCGTCCGGATGGGCGACTACGCCCGCCGCGCCACCGCCGACTCCGCCGACCGCTTCCTGCACGGCCTCGCCCACCTCGCCGTCGCCGCGCTGGCCTTCCCGCGCCCGGAGGACCTCGCCGACGACGGGTACATCGGCCGCATCACCGTCAACGGCGTCGACGGGTTCGTACGCCAGGCGTGCCGCCGCCTGGAGGAGCGCGCCGCCGCGCAGGGCGAGAACACCGACCCCACCACCGACGCCCCCGGCCTGGAGGCCGCCTGGCGGGTGTACGCGCGCCGCAGCGCGACCGGTGCCACCAAGGACGCCCGGCGCCTCGCCGGCTCCACCACCGGCATCATCGCCAAGGCCGTCGCCTTCCTCGTCGACTCCGGCTTCCTCCAGCGCACCGGCGACGACGCCGGCGGCGCCTACCGCACCACGGCCCGCTACCAGCTCCAGGTCCGCGACATGGCCGGCAACGCCGCCATGGCCGAACTGCTGGAGCTCGGCGTCGTCCCCGTGGGCGCCGGCGGCGCCACCCTGCTGCCGCCGGACGACGCCGACGACCTCGACCTGGTCGCCGACGCCGGCCTGCCGTTCCACGGCTCCTGATCCACGGCTCCTGATCCACGGTTCCCGATCCACCGTTCCCGCCCCCGTCCGACCAACCGCCCGTCACGACAACGAGAGTCCGCCATGTACGAGCTGTCCCGGGTCCGCCTCTACTCCATCGGGCCCGCCGGTGCGCGCTACGCCGACACCGTGCTGGACCTGCGGGGAGTCGGCAAGCCGGTGCCCTCCCCGGCGCCCGCGCAGGCGGAGTTCTTCGAGGACGAGCCCAAGGGCCCGCCGCGCCGCCCCGCACCCGCGGGCGTGCTCTTCCTGGAGAACGGCGGCGGCAAGTCCGTCCTCCTCAAGCTGATCTTCTCCGTGATGCTGCCCGGCCACCGCAACACCCTGGGCGGCGCCAGCTCCGGCGTGCTGCGCAAGTTCCTCCTCGCCGACGACTGCGGGCACGTCGCCCTGGAATGGCAGCACGTCCTCACCGGCGAGTCCGTCGTGGTCGGCAAGGTCAGCGAGTGGCGCGGCCGCCAGGTCTCGGGCGACCCGCGGAAGTTCGCCGAGGCGTGGTACTCCTTCCGCCCCGGGCCGGGCCTGAGCCTGGACTCGCTGCCGGTCGCCGAGTCGACCGCCATGCGCCCGGCCGCGGACGGCGCCTCCGGCGCGCGCGGCCGCCGCCGCACCATGAAGGGCTTCCGCGACGTCCTCACCGAGGCCGGCAAGGCATACCCCAACCTCGACGTGGTGTGGGAGGAGATCCACGAGCGCTGGAACGAACACCTCGGCGAGCTGGGCCTGGACCCCGAACTCTTCCGCTACCAGCGCGAGATGAACGCCGACGAGGGCGAGGCCGCCGGTCTCTTCGCGGTCAAGAACGACTCCGACTTCACCGACCTCCTGCTGCGCGCCGTCACCGACACCCGCGACACCGACGGCCTCGCCGACCTCGTCCACGGCTTCGCCCACAAGCTCGGCCGCCGCGCCGAGCTGACCGCCGAACGCGACTTCACCGCCGGCTCCCTCGACCTGCTCACCCGCATCGCCGAGGCCGCGGTCAAGCGCGAGACGGCCCGCGGCGTCCACGCCGGTGCCGAGCGCCGCACCCGCACCCTCGCCCGCCGGCTGTCCGCGCGCGGCCTGGAGGAGCGCGGCCGCACCGCCGAGCTCGCCGAGCGGGTCGCCGCCGCCGCGCACGCCGTCACCGACGCCGAGACCGAGCGCGGCCGCAGCTCCCTGGTCGCCGCCGAGCTCGCCTACCGCCACGCCTCCCTCGCGCTGGCCGCCGGCGAGAAGTCCGCCGCCGCCCAGCGCCGCGAGCTCCTCGACGCCCGTACGCTCCACTCCGCCTGGCAGGCCGCCGAGACCGTCCTGCGCCACCGCGCCGCCGCCGACCGCTCCGCCCGCGTCGCCGCCGCCATCCGCGAGGC
>NZ_JAGGOL010000193.1:1645-10606 GCF_018614525.1 Streptomyces sp. ISL-11 | reverse complement strand
GGCGTGCACCCCTGCGGCCCCGCCGCGAGCGTCGCGCAGGCCGTCGCCCGGCCGGGCGCGGCCACCGCCACCATGGGCGTGTAGCCGTCGGCGTCCCGGCCGACGCGGCCGGACTCGGTGCGGGCCGGCACCGAGCCCTCGGCCGGTGCGCTTATCCGCACGGCGTCACCCGTGGCGGCGCGGGTGATCCGGCCCCAGGCCGTCCGGCACACGGCGCTGTAACGCACCTCGACGTACGACGTGCCGACCGTCACCGAACCGGCCGTCGTGGCCCGCGCGCCGCCGCAGCCCATGGCCTCCGGGTCCTTGCCGGCGCAGTCCGCGCCCACGCACTTCACCCCGGCGGGCAGCCCCTGCGCACTCGCGCTCGGACCGGCGGGCGCCGCGGTGTCCTCGTCCGTGCCGCCGTCGCCCAGGTCCAGGCCCAGCAGCAGTATCGCGGCCACGACGACGAGCACGGCGCCCAGCAGCCCGGTGACGAACAGGGTCGTGCGGCGCCGCGGCGACCCGGTGGCGGGGATGGCGTTCGCGCGGTAGTCGGGCGGCTGGGGCGAGCGCGGCACGGCGGGCTTGCGGGGCGCCGGTCCCGGGTCGGCCAGGGCCGTCCGTACTTCCGGGCGGTCCGGGCCGCCCGGGGCCTGGGGCGGCGTCTCGCGGCACAGCAGCTCGGACACCGGCCCGCCGCCCGCCTCCCGGGCCGGAGTCGCGGCCCGGGCCGGCGGCGGCGGTCCGAACTCCCCCAGCGCGGCGCGCGCCCGGGCGACCCGCATCGCCTCCATCGTCACGTCGTGCCGCAGCTCCGAGCGACTCCAGGCCCGCTCGGCCAGCTCCCACATGGTGCTCAGGTGTCCGACGTCCGTGCCCGTCGCCTCGGCCAGGGCCTCCGCGGCCCCGCGCGGCGGCAGCAGCCGGCCGTTCAGATAGCGCTCCCACGACGTCTTGCTGTATCCGGTGCGGTCCGCGACGGCACCGATGCTCAGTCCGCTGCGCTCGACGAGTCTGCGGAGCTGTTCGGTGAACTCGCCGACCTGTGGATCGAGTTCCTCCGGTAGCGCCCTCCAGCGAGGCATTGCCCTCCCCCTGTCCCCCGATACGTACGCCGATGCGTGCCGTGTCGCCACGGCGCCCCTCCGAGCCTTCCGTGCTGGCTACCCACGGGGATGCCGCGCATCAGCATGACAGTTCCCCAAGGGGGGGCGCAGGGTGGCATTTGGCGCAAACAGGAGCATCGGTGTGCGCTCTTGTCACATCCGGCGCACCACTGGTACGAGACGGGCACCTCGTACCGGAACTGTCACCCCCAGGCCACAGGACCGCCGTTGATCTTGATCCGGATGGCCGGGCTCATGATCCTCATTAACGGACGGCGGCTCGTCCTCCCACGGGGGTGGTGGACGGGCCGCCGTGGCCGCTCACCGGAAGGCGGAGGCGGCCCACCCCTCCCGGCCAGGGGCGGATGTGGGCCGTCTCCGCCGCTCAACACGGGGATCCGCGCGTCGAATTCACGCCTCGAATCCAGCGTCCGGTTCACCCGTGGGGGTGAGATCAGGCCGCGGCCATCTTCTTTCTGAGGTTCTCGTCCAGCGCGTCCAGGAATTGCTCCGTCGTCAGCCATGGGGCGTCCTTGGAGATCAGCAGCGCGAGGTCCTTGGTCATCTGACCGCCCTCGACGGTCTCGACGCACACCCGCTCCAGCGTCTCGGCGAACCTGATGACCTCGGGCGTGCCGTCGAGCTTGCCCCGGTGGGCCAGGCCGCGCGTCCAGGCGAAGATCGAGGCGATCGGGTTGGTCGAGGTCGCCTTGCCCTGCTGGTGGTGCCGGTAGTGGCGGGTCACCGTGCCGTGCGCGGCCTCCGCCTCGACGGTCCTGCCGTCGGGGGACATCAGGACCGAGGTCATCAGGCCGAGGGAGCCGAAGCCCTGCGCGACGATGTCGGACTGCACGTCGCCGTCGTAGTTCTTGCAGGCCCAGACGTAGCCGCCCTCCCACTTCAGCGCCGCCGCGACCATGTCGTCGATCAGACGGTGCTCGTAGGTGAGGCCCTTGGCCTCGAAGTCGCCCCGGAACTCGGCGTCGAAGACCTCCTGGAAGAGGTCCTTGAAGCGGCCGTCGTACTTCTTGAGGATCGTGTTCTTGGTGGACATGTACACCGGGTACGCGCGGGCCAGGGCGTAGCGGAACGAGGCGCGGGCGAAGTCGCGGATCGACTCGTCGTGGTTGTACATCGCCAGCGCGACACCGGGCCCGGGGAAGTCGTGGACCTCCAGCTCGATCGGGTCGGAGCCGTCCTTCGGGGTGAAGGTCATCGTGAGCGTGCCCGCGCCGGGGACCTTGAGGTCGGTGGCGCGGTACTGGTCGCCGAAGGCGTGACGACCGACGACGATCGGCTTGGTCCAGCCCGGGACCAGCCGGGGCACGTTCGCCATGATGATCGGCTCGCGGAAGATGACTCCGCCGAGGATGTTGCGGATGGTGCCGTTCGGCGAGCGGTACATCGCCTTGAGGTTGAACTCCTCGACCCGCGCCTCGTCCGGCGTGATCGTCGCGCACTTCACCCCGACGCCGTACTCCTTGATGGCGTGGGCGGCGTCGACGGTCACCTGGTCGCTGGTCGCGTCGCGGTTCTCGATGCCCAGGTCGAAGTACTTCAGCTCGATGTCGAGGTACGGAAGGATCAGCTTGTCCTTGATGAAGGACCAGATGATGCGGGTCATCTCGTCGCCGTCGAGCTCGACGACGGGGCCGACTACCTTGATCTTGGCCATGAGGCGGAGCGTCCCTCTCACGCGGCGGCGGGACCGGCGATATCACCGCGATAACGGCCGACCCTGGATATCTCGCCATCAACGTACTCAGAGGGGACCCGTCAGGGCGGTCCTCAATCGCCGGACGGGCCGGATTTCCGGCCCGTCATCCGTGAACCGCTCGCGGGTGGCCGTCGCCCGTGACCGCCGCCCGCCTGCCGCCGTACGAGCCGCCTCCCGCGAGCCGCCCGCCACGAGCCGTCGTGCGAGCCGCGCGGCTCCGCCACTGCACCGTGAAGCCGCTACACCGTGAAGCCGCTACACCGTGAAGTGGAGGATGTCCTCCAGGAACGGGATCTTCAGCCAGGGATGCGGCTGGGCCATCAGGGACAGCAGCAGGATCGCCAGCCCCAGCCCGCCGTACGTGATCATGTCGGTGAAGCGCGAGCGCACGGCCAACATGCCCACGGACGGCAGCGCCCAGCGCAGCACGGCACCCCCGATCATCGCCACGGCGATCAGCAGCGTCCCGACCCGGAACGCGTCCAGGGCGACCACCAGCAGCCCGGCGCCCGTCACCCCGAGCACGGCCAGCAGCGGCCACTGCCGGGCGGGGGCCGGCGCGTCGCCGGGCGCGGCGCGCCCGCCCCCCTCGGGGCGGGCGGTGTCCCGGGTGAGCTGGAAGCGGCGGGGCTTCCCGGAGCCGGGCGCCGGCTCAGCCCGCATTGCCGATTCCGGCGGCGCGCTCGGCGGCCTCCACGACGTTGACGAGCAGCAGCGCGCGCGTCATCGGGCCGACGCCGCCCGGGTTGGGGGCGACCCAGCCGGCGACCTCGGCGGCGCCCGGGTGCACATCCCCGACGATCTTGCCGTTCTCGTCGCGGCTGACGCCGACGTCCAGCACGGCCACGCCCGGCTTGAGGTCCTCGGGCTTGATCAGGTGCGGCACGCCCGCGGCGGCCACCACGATGTCGGCCTGGCGCAGCTGGGCGGAGAGGTCACGGGTGCCGGTGTGGCAGAGGGTGACCGTGGCGTTCTCCGACTTGCGGGTCAGCAGCAGGCCGATCGAGCGGCCGACGGTGATGCCGCGGCCGACGACCACGACGTGCGCGCCGTTGATCTCCACGTCGTGGCGGCGCAGCAGTTCGACGATGCCGTGCGGGGTGCAGGGCAGCGGGCCGGTCTCGTTGAGCACGAGGCGGCCGAGGTTGGTCGGGTGCAGGCCGTCGGCGTCCTTGGCCGGGTCCATCAGCTCCAGGACGCGGTTGGTGTCGATGCCCTTGGGGAGCGGGAGCTGGACGATGTAACCGGTGCAGTCGGGGTTGTCGTTCAGCTCGCGGACGACCGCCTCGATCTCCTCCTGGGTGGCGGTGGCGGGCAGTTCGCGCTGGATCGACGCGATGCCGACCTGGGCGCAGTCACGGTGCTTTCCGGCCACGTACCACTTGCTGCCGGGGTCGTCGCCGACGAGGAGGGTACCGAGGCCGGGCGTGACGCCCCGGGCCTTCAGCGCCTCCACGCGGGTGGTGAGTTCGGACTTGATCGCGGCTGCGGTGGCCTTGCCATCGAGAATCTGGGCGGTCATGCCCCCATCCTCGCGGATGGGGTGGCACTCATTCCAGTCAGGTCACGGCCCACCGGGGCCGTAGGGGGCCGACGGTGCCGTATGTCACGATGATCGGCGTTGCCGCGACTGTCGGGGGCCGGGCGGCCGCGATTGCGCATGTGTCCTTCTCCCACACGGTCCGGCTGTCCCCAACCGCGCAGACCGCTCGAAGGATCACCAGGTGACCTACCCGCCCCAGCAGCCTCCCCAGTACCAGCAGTACCCGCAGCAGCCGCCGGCGCAGCCGTACGGTCAGCCCTACGGCCAGGTCCCCCCGCAGCCGGGCGCCGGTTACGGCTACCCGCAGGGCGCGCCGCAGGGTTACGCCATGCAGCCGCCGCCGCTGGCGGGCTGGTGGTCCCGGGTGGCCGCGACGCTGCTGGACAGCCTCATCGTGGGCCTGATCCCGATCGTCTGCATGGTCGCCGGCATCGGAATGGTGGTCATGTCGTTCCTGGACTGCGCGGACGACGACAACTACCCCTACGGCAGCACCACCACCTGCGAGCCGTCCAGCGGCGCGATCGGCGGCGGCATGGCGCTGATCGTGATCGGCGGCATCCTGGGCTTCGCGCTCGGCATGTGGCTGATCCACCGCCAGGGCAAGACCGGCCAGACGCCCGGCAAGAAGATGATGAACATCAGCGTGGTGCGCGAGCGCGACGGGCAGCCGACCGGCTTCGGCATGGCCTTCGTCCGCAACCTCGCCCACTTCGTCGACAGCATCTGCTTCAACCTCGGCTACCTGTGGCCGCTGTGGGACGACAAGAAGCAGACGTTCGCCGACAAGATGGTCGGCACGGTCGTCATCCGTACGCGCTGAACCGACGCGCCGGGCGGGTCCGCCCGGCGCATGACGACGCCGCGCCCCGGGGTTCCGGGGCGCGGCTTTCGTGCGCGGGGGGGGCGCGGTGTCCGCGCCGCGTAGGGGTCGGCGTCAGCCGCGTACGGCCGATGTCGGCCGCGTACGGCCGGCGCCTGCGTCGCGTACGACCGATGTCAGCCGTAAGGGCAGGCGTCAGCCGCGTACGGCCGGTGTCAGTGGAAGAAGTGGCGCGTGCCCGTGAAGTACATCGTCACGCCCGCCGCCTTCGCGGCCTCCACGACCTGCTCGTCACGGACCGAACCACCCGGCTGGACCACGGCCTTGACGCCGGCGGCGGTCAGCACCTCCAGCCCGTCCGGGAAGGGGAAGAAGGCGTCGGAGGCGGCGTACGAGCCCCGGGCCCGCTCCTCGCCCGCGCGCTGGACGGCCAGCTTCGCGGAGTCGACGCGGTTGACCTGGCCCATGCCGACGCCGACGGTCGCCCCGTCCTTGGCCAGCAGGATGGCGTTGGACTTCACCGCGCGGCAGGCCCGCCACGCGAAGGCCAGATCGGCCAGCTCGTCGCCGGACAGCGCCTCGCCGGTCGCCAGCGTCCAGTGCGCCGGGTCGTCGCCCTCGGCCTGGAGCACGTCCTTGACCTGCGCCAGACCGCCGCCGTCGATCGGCCGGAACTCGACCGGCGACTGCGGGGCCTCCGGGCAGCGCAGCACGCGGATGTTCTTCTTGCGCGCCAGGATCTCCACGGCGCCGTCCTCGTAGTCCGGCGCGACGATCACCTCGGTGAAGATCTCCGCGACCTGCTCGGCCATCGCGGCGGACACCGGCCGGTTGACGGCGATGACGCCGCCGAAGGCCGACAGCGGGTCGCAGGCGTGGGCCCTGCGGTGCGCGTCGGCGACGTCCGTGCCGACCGCGATGCCGCACGGGTTGGCGTGCTTGATGATCGTTACACAGGGCTCGGCGTGGTCGTACGCGGCGCGGCGCGCGGCCTCGGTGTCCGTGTAGTTGTTGTAGGACATCTCCTTGCCGTGCAGTTGCTCGGCCTCGGCCAGGCCGCCGTGGCCGCCGGTGTAGAGGGCGGCGCCCTGGTGCGGGTTCTCGCCGTAGCGCAGCACGTTCTTGCGCTCGTAGGTGACGCCCGTGAAGGCGGGGAAGGCCTCGCCGTCGCCCGCGTAGTCACCGGCGAACCAGTTGGCCACCGCCACGTCGTACGCGGCCGTGTGGCGGAACGCCTCGGCGGCCAGCCGCTTGCGGGCGGCGAGGTCGAAGCCGCCGTCGGCGGCGGCCTTCAGCACGTCGTCGTAACGGGCGGGATTGACGATCACGGCGACCGAGGGGTGGTTCTTGGCGGCGGCGCGGACCATCGAGGGGCCGCCGATGTCGATCTGCTCGACGCACGCGTCGGGCGAGGCGCCCGACGCGACGGTCTCGCCGAACGGGTAGAGGTTGACGATCACCAGGTCGAACGGCTCCACGCCGAGCTCGGCGAGCTGCTCACGGTGGGACTCCAGGCGCAGGTCGGCGAGGATGCCGGCGTGCACGCGGGGGTGCAGGGTCTTCACCCGCCCGTCCAGGCACTCGGGGAAGCCCGTCAGCTCCTCGACCTTGGTCACGGGGACGCCCGCGCCCGCGATCCGGCCGGCCGTCGAACCGGTCGACACGAGCTGGACGCCCGCCGCGTGCAGACCGCGGGCCAGCTCCTCCAGCCCCGTCTTGTCGTAGACGCTGACCAGCGCGCGCCGGATCGGCCGCTTCACTCCCTCGGCGGCCGTACCTTCCGGGGTCGTGCCTTCGGCGGTCGTAGCTTCGACGCTCACGGGATTCTTACCTTTCGTCCCTCTATGCGGTAGCCGTTGCGGGCCAGACGCCCCACGACATCGACGAGCAGCGCTCGCTCGACTTCCTTGATCCGCTCATGCAACGCGGATTCGTCGTCCTCGTCCCGGACCTCGACCACGCCCTGCGCGATGATCGGGCCGGTGTCGACGCCGGCGTCGACGAAGTGGACGGTGCACCCAGTGACCTTCGCGCCGTACGCGAGCGCGTCGCGCACGCCGTGGGCACCGGGAAAGCTGGGCAGCAGGGCGGGGTGCGTATTGACCACCCGGCCGCCGAAGCGGTCCAGGAACGCCTTGCCGAGGATCTTCATGAAGCCGGCCGAGACGACGAGGTCGGGCTCGTACGCGGCCGTCGCCTCGGTCAGCGCCCGGTCCCAGGCGTCCCTGCTGTCGAAGTCCTTCACCCGGCGGACGAACGTCGGCAGGCCGGCGCGCCCGGCGCGCTCCAGACCGGCGATGTCCTCGCGGTCGGCGCCCACGGCCACGATCTCGGCTCCGTAGCCGGCCGGGTCGGCGGCGATCGCGTCGAGCAGGGCCTGGAGGTTGGTGCCCGAGCCGGAGACCAGCACGACGAGGCGGGCGGGGGGCGGGGAGGCCACGGTGGGGCCCTTTCTCGCGGGTGATGCGGTTTGTATGGTCGTACGAGACGGACGGGTCCCCGGATACGGGGGACTCTACGAAGCCGCCGACCGGCAGCAACGATACCGGCACACCGAACGGCCCCCACGGGACGGGGGCGGCCGCGGAAGGTAGCGTCTGGAAGCAGCGCACGGAAAGCGCGGGCCGAGCGCGGGGAATCCGGGCGCGACGCCGTACGTTCGGTGTGCGGTACGTCATGACGGGCACGGCACATGGGTGACGTGCGGGACGACGACACGACGTGCAGGACGACGACACAAGGGGAAGACACACTCCACATGCCGGACCGACGCCGCCACGCGGCTCACCACCTGCCGTTGCCCGCCGAGTCCGCCGGAGGGCAGTGATGGGGATCGCCCGCATGTCGCACGAACGCCCGTCCCCGCCGTCCTCGGACGAGCAGCGGGACAACCCCTTCGCCCCACCGCCGGAGGGCCGGCCCGACCGGCCCTGGCAGCCGCGCGAGCGGTCCGGCGGCGGTGAGGGCGACGATTCCGGCGGATCCGAGGACGGGTCCGACGACGGCGATGGGCAGCGGCCCCCGGCGTGGGGCAGCCAGTGGAGCAGCCGGCAGCCCGGCCGGCACGACGGCGGTTTCGGCGGCGGCCCCGGCGGCCCCCGCCAGCCCTCCGGCAACGGCCAGGGCGGAGGCGGCGGCCTCCGCTGGGACCCCACCGACCCGGCCCAGCGACGCGCCCGCTACGCCCTGCTCGCGGGCATGTGGGGCTTCTTCTTCGCCCTTTTCAGCATTCCCCAGGTCGCACTGCTGCTCGGCGCGCTCTCCCTCTACTGGGGCATCAGCTCCCTGCGCGCCAAGGCCAAGCCGCCACGGCAGGACCCGGACGTCCCCGCACCCCCGCCGCCCGCGCCGGGCGCGTTCAAGCCGCAGACGACGGCGGCGGTCAGCGGCCTGGTGACGGGCGGCCTGGCGCTGGCCATCGTCGCGGCGACGTTCATCTTCCAGATCGTCTACAGCGACTACTACACCTGCGTCGACGACGCCCTCACCCAGACGTCCCAGCAGGCGTGCGAGAAGCACTTGCCGAAGCAGCTGCGACCGCTGCTGGGGACGCGGGACTGAGGTTTCGGGGCGGAGGCGGGGCCGGGCCGGCGCCGGGTTTCCGGCCCGGCGGCCGGGCAGCCGAAGGCCGGGCCGGCTGCCGCGTGACCGGCTGCCGCCGGGGTCCTCCCCGGCCCGCAACGTCGGCGGACGGCCGCGGCCGCGCGATCGGCTGACGCGGGGGAGGCGGCGCCACGCCTCCGAGCCGGCACGACCACGGACGCGCGTCGGTCACCGCCGCCGGGGA